>CAYXHJ010000042.1:0-9660 GCA_964464855.1 uncultured Owenweeksia sp.
TGTGGCCCCCCAAGTGGCTCCTGCAGACGGTGGATTGCCCCACCACGAGTGGTTTGTGGCCTTTGATCAGGCCCCGGCAGATTTCAATGCTTTCTGTGCCGCATTGGACGACGGACTTCGGGCCAAAAACACCTACTACAACGACCTCATCACGGGCGCCATACTGCGTCCGGCGGTGGTGCAACAAGTTCCCTTGGACGCCTTCAACGCGTACATGAAATCCATCGGTAAATTGGGAGGACAAAACAAACTGCCCCGACTGGCCAACGATCGCAAAATTGCCGACTGGTTGGTGGAAAACGCTCGCTGAGGTCCCGCTCGTCTATTCCATTCCTTCGTCTGCCCGATGCGGCCCCTTCAGTGCAGCCTGGGTTGCTAAAACGTCGCAGCGGTTATTGAGTTCGTGTGTTGCATGCCCTTTAACCCATTGGAAACGAACTGAATGCGGCTGAGCAGCGCGCAAATAACGCTGCCAAAGATCTGGATTCTTAACGCCCTTAAATTGTTTGCGGACCCAACCGTCAAGCCAGTGTTTTTCAATGGCGTCCACCACGTACTTGGAGTCGCTGACCACCAGAACTTGGCACGGACGGGTAAGGGATTCCAGGCCCACGATGACGGCCATTAATTCCATGCGGTTGTTGGTGGTGCGCAAAAAACCTTCCGATAATTCCTTTTGTGTTGGACCGTATTTCAAAACGACCCCATAGCCCCCGGGGCCGGGGTTTCCCCGGGAAGAACCGTCGGTATAGATTTCAACGAAACTCATTCCTCTAAAAAGCGAGCACGAAGCAACCGCTCCAATTCAACCGGAACGAATTCCATTTCCAAGGAATGAATTTTCTCCGCCACCGATTCCGGGGAGTCTGAAGGGAGTACCGGTACACGCGCTTGAAAACAAATGGGGCCCTCGTCGTACCGCTCCGTGACTTCGTGGAGCGTAATTCCAGTTTCTACGGCACCCGCAGCGACTACAGCACGATGTACGTGCATGCCGTACATTCCAGCACCGCCAAATTTGGGAAGTAAACTGGGGTGTAAATTCCAGATTTTGCCCGAATAATGGGCAATCCAGTATACGGGAAGGGGTTTTAAAAAACCCGCCAAGAAGACCGCTTGTACGCCCGCTTCGTCAAATTGATCCAGCAAAACCGCAAAACCTTCCGGGGTAGGCTCGAACACCAAACAAGGTATTTGATCTTGTGCCGCACGGGCTACAACACCTGCTGCCGCCCGGTTGGAGGCAACCAACACCACCGAAATGGCGTTCGATGAAGAAAAATAGTTCCAAAGCCTTTGGGCGTTACTGCCCGACCCAGAGGCCAAAATTCCGAGCTTTATCAAGGGATTTACACAATTAAGACGCTTTCAAAGATACACTTTGTTTGTGGGTACGGTTTGTGCGTATGGGCTAGATTTCTTTCCTTTGTCGCACTAATTTTTAAAAACTGGAAAGCATGTCCGACATTGCATCCCGTGTGAAAGCCATTATCGTTGATAAGCTGGGCGTAACCGAAGCCGAAGTAACCAACGAAGCATCCTTCACCCAAGACCTGGGCGCCGACTCTTTGGATACCGTAGAGTTGATCATGGAATTCGAAAAAGAATTCGACATCCAAATCCCAGACGACCAAGCCGAAAACATCGCTACTGTTGGCGACGCGGTATCGTTCATTGAGAACAACAAGTAATTGAATTCTAAGCGTTTATGACGTTAAAAAGGGTTGTAGTAACGGGCATCGGTGCTTTGACGCCGGTGGGAAACACCGCTCCTGCTTTTTGGCAGGGCTTGTTGGAAGGCCGCAGCGGTGCGGGCCCCATTACCTTGTTCGACCCGGAGAAATTCAAAACCAAATTTGCTTGCGAAGTCAAAGGATTTGAACCCACCGATTTCATCGACCGCAAAGAAGCGCGAAAGATGGACCGGTGCACCCAATTGGGTCTTGTGGCGGCCGATGAGGCCGTTGTTGACTCCGGATTGGACATGGATAAAATCAACTTGGACCGCGCAGGGGTTATTTGGGGCTCCGGAATTGGCGGACTCGACACCTTTTTAAACGAATGCGTGGATTACGGCCGGGGCGATGGTACGCCCCGGTTCAATCCGTTTTTCATCCCCAAGATGATCGCCGACATTACGGGCGGTCACATATCGATGAAGTACGGATTGCGCGGTGTGAATTTCACCACCGTTTCCGCATGCGCTTCTTCAACAAATGCCTTGATCGATGCGTTGATGTACATCCGCTTAGGCAAGGCCGACGTCATTGTATCCGGCGGATCCGAAGCGGCAGTTTCCCCTGGGGGAATTGGCGGTTTCAACGCCATGCACGCGCTTTCTACCCGGAACGACAGTCCCGAGACCGCTTCGCGTCCCTTTGACAACGACCGAGATGGTTTTGTTTTGGGCGAAGGTGCTGCTTGCTTGATTCTAGAAGAGTTGGAACACGCCAAAGCGCGTGGAGCTAAAATTTATGCGGAGTTTGTGGGCGGTGGTTTGTCTGCTGACGCCTACCACTTGACGGCTCCTCACCCAGAGGGCTTGGGCGCCACCAACGTGATGAAAAACATGTTGGAGGACGCAAACATGCGCCCGGAAGATGTGGATTACGTCAATGTGCACGGAACATCAACTCCCTTGGGCGATGTTGCGGAAATCAAAGCCATTCAGAATGTATTTGGTGCGCACGCCTACGACATGAACATCAGCTCCACCAAGTCCATGACGGGCCACCTGTTGGGTGCTGCTGGTGCCGCCGAAGCAGCGGTAGCCGTTTTGTCCGTCTACCACGACATCTGTCCGCCCACCATCAATCACTTTACGGACGATCCAAACATCGACAGCAAACTGAACATGACCTACGGAACGCCTCAAAAACGCACCGTTCGTGCCGCATTCAGCAACACCTTTGGATTCGGCGGGCACAACGCCTCGGTGCTGTTTAAGAAGTACGAAGAATAATCATGTTGCATCGGGTTCGCTTGTGGCTCTCCCCGGCAACGGGCGAGGAGGCTGCATTTTTGCGAGCTATTGCTGCCATGGTGGGGTACGCACCTCGAAACCGCAATTTATACACCCTTGCTTTTCGCCGCAAAACCAAGGGCTATAACCCACGCGAGGCGAGCAAGTTTTTTGAACGGCTTGAATTCCTGGGGGACGCCATCCTGGGAGCATTGATGGCGGACTTTCTGTACAAAAAATACCCCGACGGCGACGAAGGGTATTTGACCAATATGCGCAGTAAAGTGGTCAGTCGGAACGCCTTAAATGCCATTGCAAAGGAACTCCGATTGACCGATTACGTAGACCCCGGACAAGGCGGCGGAAGACGGCAACAGCCCGGATCGTCCTTGCCGGGAAATACCTTGGAGGCGTTGATTGGCGCGGTTTACTTGGATTTGGGCATGCGTCGTACCCGACGATTTGTGGAACTCAAGTTGGTGGATGCGTTCATCAACATGGGCGCCGTGGAACGCCAGGTTATCAGCTACAAAAGTGTGTGGATTGAATGGGCTCAACGTCACAAACGCGCGTTTCGGTTTGAATTGACCGAGTCCAGCGGCCAAAACCACAAACTGAATTTTACCATGTCGTTGTTTTTGGACAACGAAAAACTGGTGGAGGGCACCGGACCCTCCAAGAAAAAAGCCGAAGAGGATGCTGCCCGCAGAGCGTGCAAACTCCTGAAAATTAGAAGCGGTGAGCAGCAGGTACGTTCTCGAAATTGAGTCCGACGAAGAGGAGCCCTGGTCCATTGGTTTTTTGGGAAGTGTGCCGGACTTCACTGCCGTTTACCGATGGAACCGCGTACTTGGACTGAATCTTTCGCGCGCGCCTCAAGATCGCGAGGTGGTGCATGAAAATGCACGCACTTTGCATGCCGAATACTCGTGTTGGGACGCAGACCGAGGGTGTCGGTGGACCGTATTGGTCAACGCCCCCGAGTCTGGATCTTGGATCATCGAACCCAGCGCCTCGGCCAACTCACTATTTGCGGAAGAAGTACCTTCCCCTTTGCGCCCTTTGTGCAGCAAGCCTGCCTTGGATTGGCTCGTTCTGGTGCATCCTGCACCTCAAAACCCAAACACCTTGTTGATGGGCCTTACAACCGCCGGGAAACCCGTACCTTTGCCGCAGACCCTTTTGCGAAAGCTCGCCCTCGAATTGGATTCATCCCCTCCCCATGAAACGCACTAAAATTGTAGCAACCCTGGGGCCCGCTTCGAGCTCGGACGAGAAATTGTTGGAGCTGTTGTGGGCCGGAGTTAACGTATTTCGCGTCAACTTCTCGCACGGCGACCCCGAAGAACACCGACTCCTGATCCGTCGAATCCGGCAGGTTTTGGAAAAAAACAACATGACGGCCGCTGTATTGGCGGACTTGCAAGGCCCTAAACTACGCGTTGGTGTGGTAGAAGAAGGCGCTGTAGTTGCACCGGGCGATCGCGTGGTATTTACGAACCACAAGTGCGAAGGCACCAAAGAGCGGGTGTACATGACGTACCAGGATTTCCCCAAGGACGTCAAGCCTGGGGAACGGATTCTGCTCGACGACGGAAAATTGGCCATGGACGTGGTCTCCACCAACGGTGTTGACGAAGTGGTTGCCGTGGTGGTGCAAGGAGGCCCGCTCAAGAGCAAAAAAGGCGTCAACCTTCCAAATACCCATGTTTCTCTGCCGTGTTTGACGGAAAAAGACCTCGTGGATTTGCATGTGGCTTTGGACGAAAATGTGGAATGGATTGGGTTGAGCTTTGTGCGAAACGCCGAAGACATTCGCGAATTGCGCAAAATCATCGACGGTAGAAAGAGCAATGCCGGAATTGTAGCCAAAATAGAAAAGCCGGAAGCCGTTGCAGACTGCGACCGGATTTTGGCCGCTACCGATGCCATCATGGTTGCCCGCGGCGACTTAGGGGTTGAAGTGCCCATGGAGTCGGTTCCGCTCATCCAGAAAATGCTCACGCAAAAGGCCGTGGCACTCAGCAAGCCCGTCATTGTGGCCACCCAAATGATGGAAACCATGATTGAGTCCATGACGCCCACTCGGGCAGAAGTGAACGACGTGGCCAATTCCGTTTTGGACGGCGCGGATGCCGTGATGCTCAGCGGAGAAACGTCGGTTGGAAAATATCCCGTTGAAGTGGTTCAAGCCATGGCAAAAATCATTCGCAACGTGGAGGCCTCCCGCCTGTTAAAAGTCACGGAAAATCCTCCTACCCGCGAATCCGACCGATTCTTGACGGATACTGTTTGTTACCAGGCCTCCAAAATGGCCGACGCGGTAAACGCTTCTGCCATCGTAACCATGACGTACTCCGGTTACACGGCCCAGAAAATTTCTGCTCACCGTCCGGCGTCGAGTATTTGTGTATTTACGTCCAATCGACAAATTCTCAATAAGTTGAATTTGTATTGGGGCGTGCGCTGCTTCTACTACGACGGCATGGTCAGCACGGATCAAACGTTTGCCGATGTCTTGCACGTTTTGCGTGAAAAAGACTACGTACAACGCGGTGAAACGGTCATTACCGTTGCATCGATGCCCATTGCGGCACGGGGAACCACGAACATGCTGAAGGTTTCTGTAGTAGAATAAGTACGGACAAAGATTAAAAACGCAAAAAACGCGCCCGTGGGCGCGTTTTTTTGTTTAAACCACACAAGTACTAGAGCGCGCCCTGAAACGCGCGCAAAAAGCGCGAATCGTTCTCGTAGAAGGCGCGGATGTCCGGTATTTGAAAACGCTGCATCGCAATTCGCTCAATTCCCATTCCAAAGGCAAAACCCGAATAAACTTCTGGGTCGATTCCGCTGGCAGCCAAAACGGCAGGATCCACCATGCCGCATCCCATGATTTCCAACCAACCCGTGCCTTTGGTCATGCGGTAATCCACCTCATTTTCAAGACCCCACCAAATGTCCACCTCGGCCGACGGTTCGGTAAACGGGAAATAGGAAGGGCGAAGTCTGATCTGCGTTTGTTCGCCAAAAAACGCTTGAGCAAACTCCAGCAGCGTTTGTTTCAAGTCCGCAAAAGAAACATTTTGGTCAATGTACAAGCCCTCCACCTGATGGAAAACGCAATGCGAACGGGACGAAATGGCTTCGTTTCGGAAAACGCGACCGGGCGCAATGACCCGAATGGGTGGCTGTTGCTGAGCCATGGCGCGCACTTGAATGCTGGACGTGTGGGTACGCAGCGCCCAATCCGGGTATTGTGCCAAGAAAAAGGTGTCCTGCATGTCCCGAGCAGGATGATCCGGAGGAAAATTCAACGCACTGAAGTTGTGCCAATCATCTTCCATTTCCGGCCCTTCGGCAACGGCAAATCCCATGCGCTCCAAAATGCGCACAATCTCGTTGCGCACCAGGGTAATGGGGTGAAACGCTCCCGGCTGAAAAGCCACCCCCGGTCGCGACGTATCCTCTCCGGTGCGCTGCGGAGCCGCGGAAAACTGCTCGCGGTAGGCTTCAATTTTTGACTCAACAGCTTGTTTCAAAGTGTTTACCCACTGGCCAAACTCCTTTTTTTCTTCGTTCGGAACCGATTTGAAGGCGGCAAAGTAGCCCGTTACATGGCCTTTCTTACCCAAATACGCGACGCGAAAGGCCTCCAACGCGACGGCGTCCGTCGGTACAAAGTCCTCTACTTGGCGCAGATGCGCCTCAATGGCTTCTTTCATTATATTTGTTCCTTGCCTAAGATTGCAAAAGTAACGAAAACCATGCGCCTTCGTATTCTCTCCTGGAGTGTCCTTTCGGCACTCGTCGCCCTAACCTTGGTTTCGACCGGCTGCTACGAACAGTCGCGCGATTTCGGGGAAATCAAGGTGCGCGTAATGAATGCGGACAGCATTCCCATCCAAAACGCTTTGGTTCGCTTGTATGCGCCCATCAACAACGGCACGTCCGTAGTCAATCGCTACCGCTACACGGAGGCTTCTGGTGAGGCTATTTTTCGGCACGACTTGCCCGCATTTTTTGACATTGAATGCGGCAAAGGCGGCTGGAAAGGTTGTTCGTACGTTTATTTTGAACCCGGAACCAACAAAGAGGTCGTGGTAATTCTCAAACCCTACGGCGTCCTCGACAACGGCTGTGCCCCATGAAAAATACCTTTTTAACCCTTTTGGCCGCAGCCCTCGTGCTGTTGAGCACAGGATCTTGCAAAAAAGAATTGCCGGTTTATTCCTTCCGCATTGTGGTGGTGAATGAAGACGGAATCCGAATCCAAAATGCCTTGGTACGTGCTACTGCTCCCGTGGTCAACGCCATCCCGGACTTTTACGACACCACCAACGTTTACGGTGAGTCAAAAATTCACACCTATCCCTACGAGGCCGTACTTCAAGTAAAGGCTTCCAAGGGCGGCAACCCACCCCTGGTAGAGGGTTGTGGATTTGTCAAGCTCGTTGCGGACAGCGTGGTTGAGTTGAAGGTTGTGATGCTTCCGTACACGGGCGGAGCTTCGGGCTGCTGATTCCTCCTCTGAACTTCTTTCGACGCTTCACGAAGCGTTAAAAAACCGCTCCTATTGAGCGGTTTTTTTGTGCAAAATTGGACGGATTCCGATTTCCGGTCCGTCGGCTCCACTGAGGTTAATCAATCCAGCCGTTTTCTTCAAAATACCCGACTAAAGCTTCCTTCATGAGTAGGGATTGCTGTCCCGGCTTCAGGTGGGGCAAGTTCTCCAACAAGGTGTAGTGCGGCCAACCGTCGGCATCGCGTCCGTCAAAACGGTAGTACCCCAAAGGCTCTAACAAGCAGCAAATGCCCACGTGCATGAGGTCCAACTTCTCCTCTTTGCTCCACTTTCGGTGCGGCTGATTTACCTCTTGCAACCCCACAATAAACACCAAGGAATCAACGTCCATAGGATCTCCCGGGGAAAAACGCTCCGTTGCCACAGCTACAACGCGTTCCCATTTTGCTTTTAACTCTTCCACAATTCAAATGTACCTTTAACGAATGGGAATTTTGGACTGGATTTTACTGGCCCCAATCCTGTACGGAATTGGAAAAGGCTTGTGGGGCGGAGCGGTGAACGAGTGGTCCGGTCTCGCGGGAATAGTGTTGGGAATATTGGCGGCTCGATGGTTCAAAAACGATCTAGCCCAATGGATTCAAGCGATTTTTGACGCCGGTGCCACCAGCGCGCAAGCGGTAGCATTTTTGCTGCTTTTCGTGGGCGTAATGGTTGTAGTCATATTAATTGGCAAAGCGCTCACGTTGGCCTTAAAATGGGTGTGGCTGGGATGGGCCAACCGTGCCGTAGGAGGTCTTTTGGGTGCGGTTAAGTACTTTTTATTGGCCGCCGTATTAACGCATTACGCCGATCGAATGCTCGAGTGGATTCCTTTGGTGGAAAAATCGACCCTTTCCGACAGTTTCTTTTACGGCAAATTTTGCCGCGCAGGCGCTTGGATAACGAGTGAATCGGCCCGCTGGATCAGCCAATAAACGGATCCCTTCCTTGGAGTAGAGTACGCTATAAACGCTTCAAAAGATTGATGAGCCATTTACGCTTCCGCCTTTAAAACTGCCTCAATTCCAGGCAGAACGCGTCCTTCCAAGTACTCCAACATCGCACCACCGCCCGTGCTCACGTAGCTCACGCGAGACGCCAGTCCAAACTGGTTCACGGCAGAAACGCTGTCACCTCCGCCCACCAAGGAAAACAATTGACCGGCTTCGGTACGTTTGGCAATACACTCACCCAAAACGCGCGTTCCGTTGGCAAAGGCCTCCATTTCAAACACGCCCAAAGGGCCGTTCCACAGCAACGTGGCGGACTGGTTCACCACCGCGCTGAAGGCCTCCAATGTTTTGGGGCCAACGTCCAAACCCATCCATCCGTCGGGGATGGCTAAAGCAGGGGCCGTCTGGGTGTTGGCATCGGCCGCAAAACGATCCGCACACACCACATCGGTTGGCAAATGGACGGATACCCCGCGGGATTTGGCCTCATCCAACAAAGACAAAGCCAGCTCCAACTTGTCTTCCTCCACTAAACTGCTGCCGGTCGTGCCGCCTTGTGCGCGCAAAAACGTGAACGCCATACCACCGCCAATAACCAAGTGATCCACGCGCTGCATGAGCTGGCGCAAAATGTCGATTTTTGAGGATACTTTGGAACCGCCCACCACGGCCGTTACGGGCTTAACTCCACCGTTCAGTACTTTGTCTACGTTCTCGATTTCACGGGCCATGACGTACCCGAAGCACGATTTTCCTTGGAAATAACGCGCAATAACCGCCGTGCTCGCGTGGGCGCGGTGTGCCGTACCAAAGGCGTCGTTGATGTAGCAATCGCCGTGTTGTGCCAATGCTTGGGCAAAATCCAAATCGCCCGCTTCCTCTTCGGTGTGAAAACGCAAATTCTCCAACAAAACTACCGTGTTCGGAACGCATGCGCGGGTATGTTTTTCCGCTTCCATCCCCACACAATCTGCGGCAAATACCACTGGAACACCTAAAGCGCGTTCCAAATAAGGCACCAAATGGCGCAATGATAAGCCGTCCGACGGTCCTTTGGGGCGGCCCAAGTGAGACATGACCACAGGCATTCCACCGTCGGCCAATATCTTTTTCAACGAAGGCAGGGTGGCGTCGATGCGGGTTCCGTCCGCAACTTGAAAATCGGCCGTCAACGGCAC
>CAYXHJ010000043.1:0-8054 GCA_964464855.1 uncultured Owenweeksia sp.
CTCCAGGGTGGATCCCGCCGTTAATACCGTGTTGGCCCACGTGCTGAACACGCCGTTCTCCACCTGCTTGATGGCCACGCGCAATTCCCCGCTCAGTGGGCTGGAGCACAACGAATAAGACCGACGAACTTCCGCGCCGTCGATGGTGGTTCGGAACGTGAGGTACTGCCCCGCGCGAAAACGGAACAGGTCGCGAAGCTCCTCCGGCAGCGCAAACGCTACAGAAACGGAATCCGACGTCTCGCGGCGCACCTCAGCTACTTTCAAGGACTGAAATTTAGGGGCTCCGCGTCCCTTTTGGGCCTCAGCGGTGGTGGTCAATCCGGGCAACGGCTCGGCTTTTTTCTTGAAAAATCCCAACATAAACTTATGCGTGCTAAAATCGTTGTAAAGGCAGAACAACAAAGGTAACGCAGCGCGGTGCGCGTTGGTTCCTTTCGTAAACTTGCAGTATCAGAAATCAAGGCCCCATGGGAGAAGAAATTTCACTCGAACACCGGTTCCAAGCCTACGTTGACGCAGACAACAAGGTGGAGCCGAAGGACTGGATGCCGGAGAAGTACCGAAAGACCATGATTCGGCAAATTTCCCAGCACGCACACTCGGAAATAGTGGGCATGCTGCCGGAAGCCAACTGGATTACACGGGCCCCCAGCCTGCGTTCCAAACTGATCTTGCTGGCCAAGGTTCAGGACGAAGGCGGTCACGGTTTGTACCTGTACAGCGCCGCAGAAACGTTGGGAACTTCCCGCGAGGAAATGATTGACGATTTATTGGCCGGACGCGCCAAATACTCCAGCATCTTCAACTACCCCACCTTGAGTTGGGCAGACATGGGTGCCGTGGGTTGGTTGGTGGACGGTGCCGCCATCGCCAATCAAGTGATGTTGTGCCGCACTTCCTACGGACCCTACGCCCGTGCCATGGTGCGCATTTGCAAGGAAGAATCCTTTCACCAGCGCCAAGGGTACGAAATCATGATGCACTTGGCCGCGGGAACGCCCGAACAAAAGGCCATGGCGCAAGACGCGCTCAACCGCTGGTGGTGGCCGTCGTTGATGATGTTCGGCCCGCCGGACGATCAGTCGCCCAACACCGCCCAATCCATGGCGTGGCGCATCAAGCGCAAAACCAACGACGAATTGCGTCAGGAATTCATTGACAAAACCGTACCGCAAGTGGAGTTCATAGGCCTTACCGTGCCGGACCCCCATTTGAAGTGGAACGAAGCCCGCGGGCACTACGACTTTGGTCCCATCGATTGGGAAGAATTTTACCAAGTCATTGCCGGCAACGGGCCGTGCAACAAGGAGCGCTTAGCCGCCCGCCAAAAAGCCCACGACGAGGGCCGCTGGGTGCGCGAAGCTGCCCTGGCCCACGCCAAAAAACAAGCCGCTGCCTCGGCGTCCAACGCCCTTAAAACCAGCGCCGCATGAGTCAAAATCCCGATGCCTGGCCGTTGTGGGAGGTCTTTGTACGCAGCAAAAACGGATTGGCCCACAAGCACTCCGGCAGCCTGCACGCCCCCGACGCCGAAACCGCCCTCAAAAGTGCCCGCGACGTCTACACCCGTCGGTCCGAAGGAGTCTCCATTTGGGTGATTCCTTCCAGCGCCGTAGTGGCGTCCTCCCCGGACGAGCGCGAGCCCTTGTTCGCCCCTTCCGACGACAAACCGTACCGCCATCCCACCTTCTACGACATTCCCGATGAAGTGGGCCACATGTGATTTAGCGGATTACGCCCTGCGCAAGGCGGACGACACCCTCATTCTGGGGCAGCGTCTCTCTGCTTGGTGCGGCCACGGGCCGGTTCTGGAGCAGGACATCGCCCTCACCAACGTTGCGCTGGACCTCATTGGCCAAGCGCGCGGATACTACCAAATGGCTGCTGCTTGGCGGGCCGACGGTTCCACCGAAGACGACTTGGCATACCGTCGAGACGCCCATCAGTTTGGCAACCACTTGTTGGTGGAGTTGCCCAACGGCCACTGGGGGGACACCCTAGCACGCCAATTTTTCTTCGACGCCTACAATTTCTTTTTGCTGGAACAACTGGCCAAGAGCCCCGTGGAAGAACTTTCTGCGCTGGCGCAAAAGGCCTACAAAGAGGTGAGCTACCACGCGCAGTTCAGTGCGGAGTGGATCATTCGCTTGGGCGACGGCACGGACGAATCGCACGCCAAAATTCAGGAAAGCGTCAACCGCCTGTGGGCCTACACCGGCGAACTGTTTGAAGACACCGATTTGGACCGCCAATTGGACGGTGCTGTGCCCTTGCCCAGCGCGCTCCGCGCGGACTGGCTGCAAAAAATGCGCGAAGTTTTTGCTTTGGCCACCCTGGAGCTGCCGGACCCCAACGCTTACATGCAAAAAGGCGGATTGCACGGCCGCCATACGGAACACCTGGGGTACATCTTGGCGGAAATGCAGTACTTGCCCCGGGCCTACCCGGACGCCAAATGGTAAGAAACCCAGAAGATTCCGACGTTTGGACGGTGTTGGAGTCCGTATTGGACCCGGAAGTACCCGCCGTCAGCATCGTGCGCTGGGTTGATCGCGGGCCGGAAGGCTCTGTGCACGTGGGAATTTCCCCCACCTACACCGGCTGCCCCGCCACAGACGTCATCGTGCGCACCACCCGCGAGGCTTTGGAAGGAGCGGGATTCGCGAACCCGGAAATAGAAACGGTTTTGTCTCCTCCTTGGACCACCGACTGGATTACGGAGGAGGGCAGAGCCAAGCTGGAGGCGTACGGCATTGCTCCTCCTGTGGGAAGCTCAGCAGACAAGCGCTCCTTGTTTGCCCCTTCCCCAGCCGTTCGCTGCCCGCGCTGCAAAAGTTTGCACACCACCCGCGTTTCCAACTTCGGGTCAACTGCTTGCAAAGCCCTCTACCAATGCGACGATTGCCGCGAGCCGTTTGATTACTTCAAGTGCTTGTAGGAGCCTGCTCAACACCTTTTCTTGTTCCAACCGCAGGCCGATTTGGCCGATCAGCACGCATGCATAAAAAAGCGAACCCCGGCAAGGGGAGGCCGGGGTTCTGGATTGGTTTGGTAACGGAACGGTAGATCCCTGTTGCGTGTGACACAAAGGTGCATTTGCTTGTTGATTCGGTTGTAAAAATTTGGGAAAATATGGGAACTTCACGTATTTTCACTTAATGCAGCTGAGTCGTCTTTTCCTCTACGTCGTTATCCTGGCGCTTCCGTTTAGGGTTGCAGGTCAGCCGGTTACGGTAGGTTCTCCCAATCAACCCGGTGAAATGGCCATTGTAAAAGAATCGGGTCAGCTGTTCGGTCTACAATTGGCCACCAAAACCCGGTACCGTTTTGCGGGAAACCACTGGGAACCCGATGGAGGTTTGGATGTTCGGCTGCCCAAACGACGATTGCCCTTCTTACACAAGTCCCATGCGCTCCGCGATTCAAAAGGAACCTGGCTGATTCATGCGCCCGGTTTTGGGCACCTTTGGAGCTACAAAAACGGGGTCCTCAATCGATTGGACACTACCTTTTTTGCCGGGAACAACTTTGGGGCCGACCGTTTTGTTTTCCACGATACGGTATTCTCCCACGGAGGGTATGGGTTTTGGCTGTATCACGGTGTGGTCAGCTACTTTGACCCGCGTTTCAAAGAATGGGAACGGTTTTCGCTGAACAGCCCAGAAGGTGTAGTAATGCCCAATACCATTGCGGCCTTTGCGAAAAAAGGAATCCGTTGGGTTTGGTCCGTGCCGCAAAATCCCAATTTTGGAACCGATCAGTTGTTTGAACCAAACGGCACTGTCTATGCCTTGGATTTAATTCAACACAAAATGGAGCCGGTTGGACACGTTCGAAAAGCTGTCTGGCGGCAAGTTGGTAAGCCCATTACAGCATGGGACAGCGTCGTCTTGACCTTTGGGTCCAATGCGGCCTATTTGATTCATATGGCCAAAAACGAGGTGCGGAAAATTCCCAACGAATGGTTGCAGGGAAACAACTTCAGCCCCATGGACAACTGGGGAAGCGGGTGTGTAGCATTGGATGACTCCCTTGAGGTGTTCTCCACGAAGGATCGCGCCCGAACTACACTTTTAGTACACAATCGATATGCCTTGCGCGACATTTGGGAACAATCCGAATCTTTGGGCGCCTTTCTAGAACCCACTTGGCTCAGCAGTTTGAAGCGCAATTATTGGCTGCCCCTTTTGACGTTGTTGATCAGCAGCGCTGCTTGGTGGTGGGGGCAAACGAGGTCAAAAAGCTCCTTGGGTCCCCAAGCTTTTGTTCAGGCCTTGGATTTGTACGAACGAAAACTACTGCTGCCTCTTTTGTTGGAAGGGCCCGGACGCCGTTGGACCACCCACGAGTTGGACGATTTGTTGGAAACCTCGGACAAATCCTGGGACAACCAACGTAAAATTCGAAAAACTACCATCAACGACCTCAACCACAAGGCTTTGCTGCACCTGGAGTTGAACCAACTCATTTCCGACGAGCGGGATGCCGAAGACCGTCGGGAAAAGCGGTACTTTGTGGTGCCTGAAGTGTCTGTCTTCAAGCGTGACTTGATTGAGCTGCTAACCCTTTACCCCTCAGAACCTAAGCACTAAATATTCCTATGAATCAGCCCATCGATGTTCGCCACGACGCCGGCGTTTGCATCATTACGTTAAACCGTCCAGACAAGTTCAACAGCTTCAATCGGGAACAAGCACTAGCCCTGCAGGAGGCGTTGCGTGCCGCCAACGAAAATCCCGATGTGCGTTGCGTTTTATTAACAGGTGCCGGTAAGGCCTTTTGCGCCGGTCAAGATTTGGGCGAGGCGATAGACCCCAACGGCCCGGGCATGCGCACCATTTTAACCGAGCACTACAATCCCTTGGTGCTGCAAATTCGCGCATTGAGCAAACCGGTGGTGGCCGCCGTCAACGGCGTAGCCGCTGGGGCTGGAGCCAGTTTGGCCCTGGTGTGCGATGTGGTTGTGGCGTCGGACAAGGCTTCCTTTGTACAAGCATTCACCAGCATCGGCTTGATTCCCGATTCTGGGGGAACCTTGACCTTACCGCGCTTGATTGGTTTTGGCCGGGCCAGCGCCACCATGCTTTTGGGGGACCGAATGACGGCTCAAGACGCCCTTGCGGCAGGTGCTATTTACAAAGTGTTTTCCGCTGAAACGTTTGACCAAGACACTCTGTGTTTGGCGCAAGAACTGGCCCAGCGGCCCACACGAGCCTTAGCGTTGGTCAAAGAAGCACTGAACGCTTCCACCTTTGCCAACCTGGAGGACCAACTGCACACGGAGCTGCATTTGCAATTGGCGGCGGCCGAAACCGACGATTTCCAAGAAGGCGTTGCGGCCTTTTTGGAAAAACGAACCCCGAATTTTGGCGGACACTAACCGTTCTATCCTATGAAAGTAACCGTAATCGGCGCCGGCGCCATGGGCTCCGGCATCGCCCAAGTTTTGGCCCAGGCGGGCGAGTCCGTCGTGGTGTACGACACCAAACCTGAAATGCTGACGAAGTCGGCCCAAAGACTTAACCAGACGTTGGAAACGCTGGTGGCAAAGGGAAAGTTTACCCAAATTCAGGCCGACGACCTTCTGAAACGCATTACCTACAGCGATAACTTGCGCGACGGTGAAGGTTCTGAGTTGGCCATTGAGGCCATTTACGAAAACCTGGAGGCCAAGCGTTCGGTGTTCCGCATTTTGGACGATTTGCTGCCGGAAACGGCTGTTTTGGCGTCCAACACCAGCTCGCTGAGCATCGCTTCGTTGGCTGCCGGGATCCATCGGCCTGAACGTGTGGTGGGCTTGCATTTTTTCAACCCCGCACCGCTGATGCCGTTGGTGGAGGTGGTGCCTTGCCTAACAACCGCTCCCGAAACGGTTGAACGCTGTATGTCTTGGGTTGCCGATTGGAAAAAGACCGGCGTTGTGGCGCAAGACACGCCCGGGTTCATTGTCAACCGGGTGGCCCGACCGTTCTACGGCGAAGCCCTCCACATGGAAGAAACCCAAGTAGCGGATCGCGCCTCCATCGATTGGGCCCTCACCACGCACGGGGGATTTAGAATGGGGCCATTTGCGCTCATGGACCTCATTGGGCACGACATCAACTACACGGTCACCGAAACGGTGTGGAAACAGTTCTACTACGACCCGCGTTTCCGTCCTTCTTTGGCGCAAAAGCGTTTATTAGAAGCAGGTTTATTGGGGCGCAAAACAGGCCGTGGGTTTTACGACTATCGCGAAGGTTCTGTGCCACCAACGCCGCGCGAAGACGCTGCCCTGGCGCAGGTTGTGGTCAACCGCACCTGGGCCATGATCATCAACGAGGCCTACGACGCATTGTACCGCGGGGTGGCTCGTGCGGAAGCGATTGATACGGCGATGAAATTGGGCGTGAACTACCCGATGGGGCCCTTTGAAAAAGCCGAGCAGTGGGGTTTGCACGAAGTCGTGGCCGTTTTGGACGGCCTGGTGGCCGAGACTGGCGATCCGCGGTACCGCGTCTGCCCTTTGCTCCGCAAGGAAGCGAGCAGCAACTGAACCGTGGGGTGATCGAGCGGCGCGGTTCCCGCGCCGCTGGATCAATACGCCAGTAACTCCTCCAACGCCTGAGCCACCTTTTTTGCATTGGGCAAGAGGGTGGCTTCCAAAGTTTTATTCAACGGAATGGCCGGTACACGAACGCTGCCGACCAAACGAACAGGGGCGTCCAGATGCGCAAAGCAGCGGTCTGAAATACGTCCGGCTACCGCTTGGGCAAACGTTTGGCCAACCATTTCTTCCGTCACCACCAAGCAGCGGTTGTGGGCTTCTACGCGCTCCACCACCAAATCCTCGTCCCACGGAGCCAAGGTGCGTAAGTCTATCACCTCCACACGGCCGGGCCAATTCTTAGCCGCTTCCAAACTCCAATAAACCCCCATTCCGTAGGTAACGACAACCGCCGTCGATTCCTTGGACTGGGGTTCCGCCTCCAAAACACGTCTGCCCACACCAAACGGCAAAACATAATCTTCCGAGGGCTCAACGGTCTTGGCGCCTTCCGTTCCCTTGATTTTACTCCAATACAGGCCTTTGTGCTCCAACAAAAGAACGGGGTTGGGGTCCAAAAACGCCGCCTTCATCAATCCTTTGAGGTCTGCACCGGTAGAAGGATACGCCACCTTGATGCCCGCAATGTTGGTCACAATGCTCTCCACGCTGGAGCTGTGGTAGGGCCCACCGCTGCCGTAGGCACCAATGGGAACGCGAACCACGGCACTGGCGGGCCACTTGCCGTTGGAAAGGTAGTAGCTGCGGGAGAGCTCGGTAAACAACTGATTCAATCCCGGCCAGATGTAGTCTGCAAACTGAACTTCCACGATGGGCTTTAAGCCAACGGCAGCCATGCCCACGGTGCTCCCGATGATGAAGGCCTCTTGAATGGGTGTGTTGAAAACGCGGTGACTGCCAAACTGTTGGGCCAGCGTAGCGGCTTCGCGGAACACGCCACCCAAACGATGACCAACGTCTTGGCCGTACAAAAGGGCTTCCGGATGTTGCTCCAAGACCTCGCGCAAGGCAAACAGCGCGCAGTCCACCATGACGGTTCGTTCTTTGCCCTCGGGAGCGCGCTCGCCGCGCTCGGCAACCACGGGCGTTGGTGCCATTGCGTGCACCAATAAGTCCTCTGGACGCGGGTCTTCCGCGGCCAAGGCGCGCTGGTAGTCTGCGGCCACTAAAGATTCCGCTTCCTCCAAAACGGCGTCGATCTCCGTTTGGGTGAAGCCGTTGTCCAGCAAAAAGGTTTGCAATTTGGGCAGCGGATCGCGAAGCGCGTGTTCCTCCAAATCGTCGCGGTACCACTCTTTACGCACGCCGGAGGTGTGGTGGTTGAGCAGCGGTACCCGGGCGTGCAACAGGTGCGGTTGGCGGGTTTCGCGCATGGTTTTGATGGCGTCTTGCAGCGCGTGGCGGCAGGCCGAATAATCGGATCCATCCACGCTCAACACGCGAATTCCCTTGAACCCGGCGGCGTATTCTGCTGCGTTCTGGGCGCGGGTCTCTGCGGCGTTGG
>CAYXHJ010000043.1:8064-9616 GCA_964464855.1 uncultured Owenweeksia sp.
GGCACCACAAACAGGAGCGGAAACTGCTTGGGGGCCGCCATTTGCAGGGCTTCCGCCACTTCGCCCTCGGTCATGGCCGCGTCGCCAATGGAACAAACCGAAATGGGCCTGGCGGCGGCTTCTTCCGGCGTAAAGAGTCCCATTAACTCCTTGTACTGGAGGCCCATGGCCGCGCCCGCAGCGGGAATGGCTTGCATTCCGGTGGCGCTGGATTGGTGGGGAATCTTGGGTTTGTCCGGGTCGTTCAGCGACGGATGGCTGTAGTAGGTGCGCCCGCCGGAAAACGGATCGTCCCGCTTTGCCAAAAGCTGGAGCATGAGGTCGTACGGCTTCATGCCGATGGCGAGCAGCAAGGCGTCGTCTCGGTAGTACGGGTACACAAAATCGTGCGGCGTGAGCAATTGGCCCAAGGCAATTTGAATGGCCTCGTGGCCACGGGCTGTGGCGTGCACGTAGGTAGACGTTACCTCGCGGTTGGCCTCGTACAATTCGGCAAGAGCCTTGGCCGTGACTAGGTGGCGATACGCCTGCAGCAGCGGGTTTTCGGCTTTTTTCTTCATAATTTTTGTGCTCCCAAGGTGTACGACAGGCCTACGCCCAAAAGTTGTTTCCATTGAATTCCGGGCGAGTCCAACTTGCCGTCTTCATTGCTGTCTCGAACCAAAATATCGCGGTCGTAGATGCTCTGCACGCGAGCGGTAACCGAAAGGAACGAAGTTGCTTTAACCAACAACAAAACGTCGGCATTGACGTCTACCCATTGTGGGTTTTGGATGTAATTGGAATAGAGGTCCAAACGTGCATCCACTTTCAGTGCGGGGGCAAAATCGCGTTTGTACCGCAGGTTGAAGTACGCACCTACTTCGTTTCGGAATTGTTCTCCCGCAACAACGCCAAAAGCCCCTTGAGCGCTCAAACGCGGGTCGCGCACCACGGTCAGCTTACTGGTCACTGGAGAAAGGTACATTTCCAATCCAGCTCGCTTGTAGGTGGCTCCCGCTCCCGCCAAACCGTAACCGGGGGCTAGAAATCGAGAAATATAGGCGGAATCCGGGTCGTTGGGCTTGCTGTAACCATTGAAGGACTGCGACTTCAAACTGGCAAAACCAGAAACTTTGAACTCTCCGGCCTTTTTGGTTTCGTGGTCCACCCGCACGTTGTACTCCAGTTTGTCGTCCGTTTTGATGAACAGGTCTCCTTGGTAGTTCCCGGCGTAGTTAAAGTCAAACATTTGGTGGGCAGACAATCGGTTACGCGTGTACTTCAGCTGTTGGCGCACCACCACCCCAATGTTCAAACTGCTCTGTCCACCCGCATTCCAGTTTCTAAGCGCCGTTTGGTTGCCCGAAACGCTGTACAGGCCAGAATACTTCCAAATATTGGGTCGCGCGGGCAACACCGAAACCGACGGCTCCGCTGTTTGGGCGCGGAGCCCAGCAACCAGCGCTCCCAGTGCAACGGAAGTAGCCCAAAACCGCATTTACCCCTTGCTTTTAAACGCCGCAATGGCATTTTTCGTGAAATCACTCAATACCAAACGGCCGCTGATGGC
>CAYXHJ010000044.1:0-9502 GCA_964464855.1 uncultured Owenweeksia sp.
TTCTTCACCCTTGTCTACTTTTTGACCGTGCTTCACGCGCAACGCTGAACCGTAGGGAATATTGGCTGTTTGAACGGCAATACCGGTCTTCTCATCCACCACCTTCACTTCGCCGGTACGGCCAATGACGATGTCAATGATGTTGCCTTCTGCGTCCTCACCTTTAACCGTACGGACTTCTTCCAATTCCAATTTGCCGGCAAAACGCGTCAACAATCGGCTCTCCTCAGAAACGTTACCCGCGGTACCGCCCACGTGGAACGTACGCAAGGTCAACTGAGTTCCCGGTTCACCAATGGACTGAGCGGCTATAACACCTACCGTTTCACCGGTTTGTACCGGCTTGGCGGTTGCCAAGTTGCGACCGTAGCACTTCGCGCAAATACCGCGCTTGCTTTCGCACGTCAAAGCCGAACGAACTTCCACCATTTCGATGGGAGATTCTGCAATGGCCTTGGCTGCAGGCTCGTCGATCAACGAACCTGAAGAAACGTACAATTCACCCGTCAACGGGTCGATGACGTCTACCAGGGCTACACGGCCCAAAATGCGATCGAACAACGACTCCACCACTTCCTCGTTTTTCTTCAAAGGAGTGATTTCCAGGCCGCGCAACGTACCGCAGTCGTCTTCGTTGATGATGACGTCCTGCGCCACATCCACCAAACGACGCGTCAAATATCCGGCGTCGGCCGTTTTCAAAGCCGTGTCCGCCAGACCCTTACGGGCACCGTGGGTTGAGATAAAGTACTCCAAGATGGACAGACCCTCCTTAAAGTTCGAGATGATCGGGTTTTCGATGATCTCCCCGCCTCCGGAACCGGATTTTTGCGGCTTGGCCATCAATCCGCGCATACCGGACAACTGTCGAATCTGTTCTTTTGAACCCCGTGCACCGGAATCCAACATCATGTAAATCGGGTTAAAACCTTGACGATCGTGGATCAGGTGGTTCATGGCCGCCTGCGTCAAACGCGCATTGGTGGTCGTCCACACATCAATCACCTGGTTGTAACGCTCGTTGTTGGTGATCAGACCCATGTTGTAGTTCATGAAGATGTTTTCCACCTCTTCATTTGCCCCTTGGATCAAAGATTCCTTTTCTTTTGGCACCACGATATCTCCCAGCGAGAACGACAGTCCACCTTTGAAGGCATTGGTATACCCCAAATTCTTCATGTCGTCCAAGAACTTGGCCGTCGTCGGTACGTCGGTTTTGCGCAAGATATCCGCGATGATGTCCCGCAACGCTTTCTTGGTCAACAATTCGTTGATGAATCCTACTTTGGTTGGAACCACCTGATTGAACAGGATGCGTCCTACCGTGGTTTCAATCAACTTGATGACGTGCTCGCCGTTCTCCACGGTGCGCGTACGAACCTTCACGATGGCGTGCAAGTCTACGGCCTTTTCGTTGTAGGCAATCATCACTTCCTCCGGAGAGTAGAACACTTTTCCCTCGCCCTTAATGGGGTGTTCTGGAGTGTCCTTGCGCGCCTTGGTCATGTAGTACAGACCCAAGACCATGTCCTGTGAAGGTACCGTAATCGGCGAGCCGTTGGCCGGGTTCAAAATGTTGTGCGACGCCAACATCAAGATCTGAGCTTCCAAAATAGCAGCAGGTCCCAGCGGCAAGTGAACCGCCATTTGGTCACCGTCAAAGTCGGCGTTAAAGGCCGTACAGGTCAACGGGTGCAGCTGGATGGCCTTACCCTCAATCAACTTGGGTTGGAACGACTGGATGCCCAAACGGTGCAACGTTGGAGCGCGGTTCAGAAGCACGGGGTGCCCCTTCATCACGTTTTCCAAGATGTCCCATACCACGGGCTCGCGCTTGTCAATGATCTTCTTGGCAGATTTAACCGTTTTCACGATTCCGCGCTCGATCAACTTGCGAACCACAAACGGCTTGAACAATTCTGCCGCCATGTCTTTTGGCAAACCGCACTCGTGCAGCTTCAATTCCGGTCCAATAACGATTACGGAACGCGCGGAGTAATCCACACGCTTACCCAACAGGTTTTGGCGGAAACGACCCTGCTTGCCCTTCAAGCTGTCGGACAAAGACTTCAATGCACGGTTGCTCTCCGTCTTCACGGCGCTCGCCTTGCGGGTGTTGTCAAACAAGCTGTCAACAGCCTCCTGCAGCATTCGCTTTTCGTTGCGCAAGATGACTTCCGGTGCCTTGATCTCCAACAAACGCTTCAAGCGGTTGTTGCGGATGATGACCCGACGGTACAAATCGTTCAAGTCGGAGGTTGCAAAGCGACCCCCGTCCAACGGCACCAAAGGACGCAATTCCGGCGGAATCACGGGAATCACCTTCATGATCATCCACTCCGGATTGTTTTCCATGCGTTCGTTGGCCTCGCGCAGGTTTTCCACCACCTGCAAACGCTTGAGGGCCTCCTGCTTGCGCTGTTGGCTGGTCTCGTTGTTGGCGCGGTGGCGCAATTCGTAGGACAATTCTGCCAAATTCAATCGCTGCAAAAGCATCAAAAGGGCATCAGCACCCATTTTGGCGATGAACTTATTGGGATCGGTGTCGTCCAGGTAGTTGTTGTCTTGGTTTGGCAAGCGATCCAAGGCATCCAGGTACTCTTCTTCGGTCAAGAATTGAAGTACTTGGAGGGATTTTCCGTCGGCGTCAACCGCCTGGCCAGGCTGGATTACTACATAACGCTCGTAGTAAATGATCATGTCCAACTTCTTGCTGGGCAATCCCAGCAAATAGCCAATTTTGTTGGGCAAAGAGCGGAAGTACCAAATGTGCGCAACGGGTACCACCAAAGAAATGTGCCCAATGCGCTCGCGACGTACTTTCTTCTCCGTTACCTCAACCCCGCATCGATCGCAAACAATCCCTTTGTATCGGATGCGCTTGTATTTGCCGCAGGCACATTCAAAATCCTTAACGGGACCAAAAATGCGCTCGCAGAACAAGCCATCGCGCTCGGGCTTGTGCGTACGGTAGTTAATGGTTTCCGGCTTCAGAACTTCACCGCTGGAACGTGCCAAAAGAAACTCTGGCGACGCCAAACTGATGGTTATGGAGTCAAATGAACCCGGGTTGTGATCAACTTTCGATTGCATAGGAATGCTTTTATTTTCTTCGTTCAAGCGTTCAATCCAAGGAAACCTTCAAGCCAAGACCTTGAAGTTCGTGCAACAATACGTTGAACGACTCCGGAATTCCCGGCTCGGGCATGCGATCGCCCTTCACAATGGCTTCGTACGTTTTCGCACGACCCACCACATCGTCGGACTTCACCGTCAAGATTTCGCGCAGGATGTTGGAGGCACCAAATGCTTCCAAAGCCCACACTTCCATCTCTCCGAAACGCTGGCCACCAAACTGTGCTTTACCGCCCAATGGCTGCTGCGTAATCAAGGAGTACGGTCCAATCGAACGAGCGTGCATCTTGTCGTCCACCATGTGGCCCAACTTCAGCATGTAGATGACACCCACCGTGGCCTTCTGGTCAAAACGGTCGCCCGTTCCACCGTCGTACAGGTGCGTATGACCGTACATGGGCAAGCCTGCCTCAGCCAACTCGGTTCCAATTTGATCCAAAGAAGCTCCGTCAAAAATGGGGGTCGCATACTTGCGGTCCAACTTCTTACCGGCCCAACCCAATACGGTCTCGTAAATCTGACCGATGTTCATCCGGGACGGTACGCCCAACGGGTTCAATACAATGTCCACCGGTGTTCCGTCTTCCAAGAATGGCATGTCCTCTTCGCGAACGATTTTGGCCACAATACCCTTGTTTCCGTGACGACCGGCCATTTTATCACCCACCTTCAGCTTGCGCTTTTTGGCAATGGTCACCTTCGCCAACTTCACAATACCGGCAGGCAGTTCATCGCCCACGCTGATGGTGAATTTCTTGCGACGGTAGACACCCGTCAAATCGCTAACCTTGATTTTGTAGTTGTGCAACAACTTGTCGATCAAGACATTCTTATCAGCATCTGTGGTCCAAACGCCTCCCGTCAGGTGCGTGTAGTCCTCAACTGCATTCAATACCTTTTGGGTAAACTTCGTGCCTTTCGGAATGATCTCTTCGTTCAAGTCGTTGGTAACACCCTGGCTGGTTTTGCCGGCCACCAACTGCCCCAACTTGTCCAAGAAATTCACGCGCAGAGCCTCCAATTGAGAAGCAAATTCCAATTCGAGTGTTTCCAACTCTTCCTTGTCCTTCTTGCGTTGGTTCTTGTCCTTCAAGCTGCGGCTGAACAATTTCTTGTCAATCACCACACCGCTCAAAGAAGGGGAAGCCTTCAAAGAAGCATCCTTTACGTCACCAGCCTTCTCACCAAAGATGGCGCGCAACAACTTCTCTTCCGGAGACGGGTCGCTCTCGCCTTTTGGCGTGATTTTTCCGATCAAGATGTCGCCGGGCTTGATTTCCGCACCCACGCGCACAATTCCATTCTCGTCCAAATCCTTGGTCGCCTCTTCGCTGACGTTCGGAATGTCCGCCGTCAACTCTTCCATGCCCAACTTCGTGTCGCGCACTTCCAGAGAATACTCGTCGATGTGCAAGGATGTAAAGATGTCTTCGCGAACCACGCGCTCGTTGATCACGATGGCGTCCTCAAAGTTGTATCCCTTCCACGGCATGAACGCTACCAGCAGGTTGCGGCCCAAAGCCAGCTCACCGCCTTGCGTTGCGTATCCTTCACACAGTACTTGACCTTCCTCTACGCGTTCACCCTTCACCACAATCGGGCGCAAGTTGATGGTGGTGCTTTGGTTGGTCTTCAAAAATTTAACCAAAGGATATACTTTGACGTTGCTCTCAAAGCTCACCAAAGTGTCTTCCTCCGTACGGTCGTAGGCAATGTGGATCTCGTTGGCATCGACGTACTCCACCGTTCCCGGTCCTTCCGCATTGATCAATACACGAGAATCACGTGCTACTTGCTGTTCCAAGCCGGTTCCTACGATGGGCGCCTCGGGGCGCAACAAAGGAACGGCCTGACGCATCATGTTCGATCCCATCAACGCACGGTTGGCGTCGTCGTGCTCCAAGAACGGAATCATGGACGCAGAAATCGATGCGATTTGGTTCGGAGCCACGTCCATCATGTCGATCTGCGTGGGTTCCATCATGGGGAAGTCGCCCTCGTCACGCACTTTCACGCGCGGGTTTACGAAGGTTCCGTCCGGGTTCAATGCGGCGTTGGCCTGAGCAATGACGCGGTTCTCTTCCTGCTCGGCAGAAAGGTACACGGGAGCATCCTTCAAGTTGACCTTACCACCTTCGATCTTCCGGTACGGAGTCTCAATGAAGCCCATGGTGTTCACCTTCGCGTACACGCACAGAGACGAAATCAAACCGATGTTCGGTCCTTCTGGCGTCTCGATGGGGCACAAACGACCGTAGTGGGTATAGTGTACGTCTCGTACCTCAAATCCAGCGCGCTCGCGGCTCAAACCACCGGGTCCGAGTGCAGAAAGACGACGCTTGTGCGTGATTTCCGCCAACGGGTTGGTCTGGTCCATGAACTGGCTCAACTGATTCGTTCCAAAGAACGAATTGATCACCGAGCTCAGTGTTTTCGCGTTGATCAAGTCGATCGGCGTAAACACTTCGTTGTCGCGAACGTTCATGCGCTCGCGGATCGTACGAGCCATGCGCGCAAGACCTACGCCAAATTGATTGGCCAACTGCTCACCCACCGTGCGTACACGACGGTTGGACAAGTGGTCAATATCGTCCACCTCCGCCTTGGAATTGATCAGCTCAATCAAGTAGCGTACAATGGAGATGATGTCTTCCTTGGTCAGGACCTGAACCGAATTGTCGATGTTCAATCCCAACTTTTGGTTCAAACGGTAACGACCTACATCGCCCAAATTGTACCGCTGCTCGGAGAAGAACAACTTGTCGATGATGCCGCGGGCCGTCTCTTCGTCCGGAGCCTCCGCGTTGCGCAGCTGGCGGTAGATGTACTCTACGGCTTCGCGCTCGGAGTTCGTTTGGTCTTTCTGTAAGGTGTTGTAGATGATGGCGTATTCGCCGGCTTCTACGTCGTCCTTGTGCAACAAAATAGCAGGAACGTCGGCCTCCAAGATCATGTCCAGGTGCTCCTTTTCCAATACCGTGTCGCGCTCCAAAATAACTTCGTTCCGCTCAATAGAAACCACCTCTCCGGTGTCCTCATCAACGAAATCTTCGCGCCAAGATTTCAAAACGCGTGCGGCCAATTTGCGGTCCAACACACGCTTCAAACCCGCCTTGGAAACTTTCACTTCTTCAGCCAAGCCAAAAATCTCCAAAATATCTTTATCGCGCTCAAATCCAATGGCGCGGAACAACGTCGTTACCGGAAGCTTTTTCTTCCGGTCGATGTACGCGTACATTACGTTGTTGATGTCCGTAGCAAATTCAATCCAGCTGCCCTTGAACGGAATGATCCGCGCCGAGTACAACTTCGTGCCGTTGGCGTGGTAGCTCTGGCCAAAGAATACGCCCGGAGAACGGTGCAGTTGAGAAACCACTACGCGCTCGGCACCGTTCACAATGAACGTACCGCGCGGAGTCATATAGGGAATGGTTCCCAAATAAACGTCCTGAACAATGGTCTCAAAGTCCTCGTGTTCGGGATCGGTACAATACAATTTTAGGCGGGCCTTCAACGGTACGCTGAAGGTTAATCCGCGTTGGATGCACTCCATTTCGGAGTAACGAGGAGGGTCGACGAAGTAGTCGATGAACTCCAGAACAAACTGATTCCGGGAGTCCGTAATCGGGAAGTTCTCTGCGAAGGTCTTAAATAAGCCTTCTAGTTTTCGATCGTCCGGCTTGGTTTCGATTTGAAAAAAGTCACGGAACGACTTGATTTGGATGTCCAGAAAGTCCGGGCTGTCTGCCGGTGCAATGGTGGACGAGAAATTAATCCGAGGGGTTGCTTTCGCCATGGAACTCACCGCTTAGTAAAGGGAGGAATGGAAATAATGCAAAAAAGGGTTTAGGCCCCGGGGCACGCCCCGAGGACCTAAACCGTGAAGGGAGGGAGTGGTATTAAGCCAACTCAACCACAGCCCCAGCTTCTTCAAGCTGCTTCTTGAGGGCTTCGGCTTCGTCTTTAGAAACGCCTTCTTTGATCTTGCCAGGAGCGCCGTCAACTGCGTCCTTAGCTTCTTTAAGACCCAAGCCAGTCATTTCTTTTACCAACTTAACAACGGCCAACTTGGAGGCACCTGCGTCCTTCAAGATTACGTCGAAAGAGGTCTTCTCTTCAGCAGCGGCAGCGCCACCGCCAGCAGCAGGAGCTGCTACGGCAACTGCAGCAGCAGCTGGTTCGATGTTGTACTCCTCTTTCAAGTAGGTAGCCAATTCGCTTACTTCTTTAACGGTGAGGTTCACCAGAGCGTCACCGAGGGATTTGATATCCGCCATTGTAGGGATTTTTTTAACGTTTAATTAATAGCAACAGTTGGAAGCTGAGTGCGTACAAAATTTAGGCGTTGCGTTCTTCCAAAGCCTTGACAAGACCCGCAACTTTTTGGCCAGCGCCTCCCTGCAAAGCAGAGATAACGTTTTTGGCCGGGCTCTGCAGCAGCAAGATGATGTCGCCGATCAATTCTTCGCGCGACTTCAACGTTGCCAATGCATCGAGCTGAGCATCTCCGACGAATACCGCCTCATCGATGTACGCACCCTTCAATAGGGGCTTATCCGATGCTTTGCGGAATTCCTTGATCAAACGTGCGGGGGCACTGCCCTGCTCGGCAATCAAGATGCTTGTGTTGCCGTGAAGTTGGTCGTAGAGCTCGTCAAAATTCTTAGACGAACGCTCCATGGCCTTCTTCAACAGCGTATTCTTCACCACAGACAACTGAATGCCCTGCTTGGCGCACATGCGGCGCAAGTTGCTGGTGGATTCGGCGTCCAAGCCGGCGATATCGGCCAAGTAAACCGTGCTGGTTCCTTCCAACACACCCACCAATTCCTCAATCGCTTGATTTTTTTGCTCTTTCGTCATGGGGATTCAATTAGAAGGTTTTCGTGTCCACAGCAACTCCAGGACCCATCGTCGGGCTCAAGAAAATGCTCTTAATGTAGGTTCCCTTTGCCGCAGACGGCTTCATGCGAACCAGCGTCTTCAGAACCTCTTCGGCATTTTCACGCAGCTTGTCTGCCTCAAAAGAGACGCGTCCAATGCTCGCGTGTACAATACCGTAGCGATCCACCTTGAAGTCAATCTTACCGGCTTTCACTTCGGAAACGGCCTTGCCAATTTCCATCGTTACCGTACCGGTCTTTGGGTTTGGCATCAAACCGCGTGGACCCAAGATACGGCCCAACGGTCCCAATTTTCCCATAGCGGCAGGAACCGTGATGATTACATCAACGTCGGTCCAACCGTTCTTGATTTTGTCCAAGTAGTCGTCCATGCCCACAAAATCAGCACCGGCTGCCTTCGCTTCTGCCTCCTTGTCTGGAGTCACCAAAGCCAAAACGCGCACGGTTTTACCCGTTCCGTGGGGAAGACTCACCACGCCACGAACCATTTGGTTCGCTTTACGTGGATCTACACCCAAACGAACGGCCAAGTCAACAGAACCGTCGAACTTGGTCGTACTCACGCTCTTTACCAACGCGGTTGCGTCGGCCAAAGCATACTGCTTGGTGGCATCCACCTTCGCTGCAGCTTCTTTCTGTTTTTTAGTCACTTGTGCCATGATGCGGTCGTGTTACAGGTTAATTAGGCTTTTGGCCTGTCACGGTAATGCCCATGCTTCGCGCCGTTCCGGCGACCATGCTCATGGCAGATTCCAAGGTGAAACAGTTCAAGTCGGACATTTTGTCCTCGGCGATTGCCTTTACTTGGTCCCAGGTAACCTTACCTACTTTCGTCCGGTTGGGGATGGCAGAGCCACTCTTCAGCTTGGCTGCTTCCAACAACTGAACGGGTACAGGCGGGTTCTTAACGATAAAGTCAAAAGACTTATCGACGTAAACCGTGATGACAACTGGGCAGAGTTTTCCTTGCTTTTCTTGCGTGCGTGCATTGAACTGCTTGCAAAATTCCATGATGTTTACCCCCTTCGCACCCAAGGCCGGACCTACGGGAGGAGAAGGGTTGGCAGCACCACCGCGAACCTGCAGCTTGATCATTGCGCTTACCTCTTTCGCCATTTCTTTGTTCTTACGTGGTTAACTCTCTGTGGAACTCTTTGGTCGCTCGTGTCGGAAGCCCACTCGTGACCGCAACGGGAATTCCGTCCGTTGTTATGCTTCTTTCTCTACCTGCATGAAGCCAAGCTCCAGTGGCGTTTTCCGGCCAAAAATTTTGACCGTTACTTCCAACTTACGCTTTTCTTCAAATATCTTCTCTACCGTACCGGTGAAGTCGCGGAACGGTCCATCAATTACTTTGACCGATTCGCCCAAAACAAAAGGAACTGCAATGTGCTCCGCTGTTTCTGCCAATTCATCAACTTTACCCAACAACTCATTAACAATATCAATCATATAGAGTATTC
>CAYXHJ010000045.1:0-9450 GCA_964464855.1 uncultured Owenweeksia sp.
TTAAGGATTTGGGTTGCGAGCCGTAAATGGTTGTTCGGTTTTTGCAAAATCTGCCACGTCCCCACTCCAAGCGATTTTTTTGAGTAGCACCCTGCCCGGCCCGAAGCGCCGTACCTTTGAGGGTATGCTTTCAAAATTGACTCTTGGCCTGCTCTGCGAGCGAAAAATACCCGTGGACCGTAGGGCGGTACTCACACCGGCGCAATGCGCTTCCCTTTTGCAAAACGGGGTAGTGGAACGCATCTTGGTGGAGCCCAGCACGGTTCGGATTTTCGACGACTCGGAGTACGCCGCGGCCGGCTGTTTCGTAACGGATGATTTGTCCGACGCCACCTATTTATTGGGCGTGAAGGAAGTAAAACTGGATTATTTGCGGCCCGGACAACGCCACTTTTTCTTTTCCCACACCTTTAAGTTTCAGCCCTACAACCGCGGTTTGCTGCGCGCGTGCTTGGATAAAAAAGTAGAACTGATTGATTGGGAGCGAATTACTCAACCCAACGGCCAGCGCGTGATTGGTTTTGGTCGATTCGCCGGCCTGGTGGGGGCGTACGAATCCTTGCGCGGCTGGGGCTTGATGACCGGCGCATGGAACCTGCCGGATCCGCGCTCCCTCCACGGATTGGCGGACCTGCTATTGCACTTGCCGCAATTGCCCTACCCCACCAACTTCAAGGTAGCCGTTACCGGCCGTGGGCGCGTGGGCGAAGGAGCGGTAGAAGTGCTGCGCGCTGCTGGTTTTTTGGAATGTTCGCCGGGAGAATTTCTAGCCCACACGGGATCGGAACGGGTATTTGCCGTATTTGCATCCGAAGACTATGCAGAACGCGCCGACGGAGGTGGTTTTGACCGCAGCGAGTTTCATCAGCATCCGGAGCGCTACCGCAGCACTTTTGGGCGCGTGCTGCAGTCCGCGGACTTGTATTTGCCTTGCCACTACTATGCCGAAGGAGGGCCCGCCTTTTTTACGGCGAAGGAAGCTTTGGGCGCCCGCCTAAAGTTTGTCGGGGACATTTCCTGCGACATCGCCGGCCCCATTCCCTGTACGTTACGCCCCTCCACCTTGGACGAGCCGTTTTACGGCTGGGACCCCGCTTCCGGAGCGGAAGTAGCACTGGGAATGCCGGGAAGCATTGGTGTTTTGGCTGTAGATAATTTGCCAACGGCCCTACCCCGGGATGCGTCGGAAAGTTTTGGCGAACAATTCATCGAACACGTGTTGCCGGCCCTGTTGAACGCTGACGCCGACGGCCGCTTGGAACGCGCTACAGAATGCCGAAACGGCGCCTTAACGCCCCACTACTCCTACCTCCAGGGATACGTCACCGCCCTGGATTTTCCCCAACGGGATCCCGAGTCGTGGGAAAAAGAAATTCGGTTGGAGATCGACCGCACTCGGACGGCGGTTGAATCGTTGGCCAACGCCCCCGAGCCCGCCACGTTCAACAACACGGTCGCTGCCTTGGAACGCTCCAGTTATGCGCTGGACGCCTTGACCGAAGAGCTCTTCAACGCCAACAGTGCGTGCACCACTCCGGAAATTCAAGCCTTGACGCAGCGACTCACGCCCGCGTTGAGCGCATTGAGCAACGACATCGGCCTGAATCCACAGCTCTTTGCGCGCATTCGCGCCGTGCACGACGCACCGGACCGCGCGTTGACTGCGGAGGAACAGCGCTTGCTGGAATTGACCTACAAGCGTTTTGTGCGCAACGGCGCCCTTTTGGACGCTGCGGGTCAGGAGCAACTGCGCGCCCTGGACGAAGCTTTGGGCTTGGCTTCCTTGCGTTTTGGCGAGAAGAATTTGGCGGACTTGGAGGGCTTTGCGTACCACTGCACAGCATCGGAAGAAGTTTCTGGAATTCCCACAGAGGCCTTGGCGGCGGCCGAACAAGCCGCCCGCGCAGCAGGGAAAGAATCGGGCTGGTTGTTCACACTGCACGCGCCGTCGTACCTGGCGTACCTGACCTATTGCGACTACCGACCCGGCCGGGAGCACCTGTGGCGCGCCTTTGGGCAACGCGGCTACCGCGGAGATGCCAACGACACGCGTGCTGTGGTAGCGGAACTGGTGCGCTTGCGCAGCCAACGCGCCCAACTGCTGGGGTACGCCACGCACGCAAACTTTGTGCTTGAAGAACGGATGGCCAAAAGCCCCAAAGCCGTGCGCGAATTTCTGTTGGATCTGGCGCACAAAGCCAAGCCGGTTGCCGAACGCGAAGCTTCGGAGTTGCGTGCGTTTGCGGCGCAGGAATTGGGTTTGACTGAGTTGAAGCGCTGGGACGTGGCCTATGCGTCCGAAAAAATGAAAAAAGCCCGTTTTGACGTGGACGACGAGGCCCTCAAGCCCTATTTCTCGTTGGACCGGGTTTTGGACGGCGCCTTTGCGGTGGCCACGCGTTTGTACGGATTGAAGTTTGTGCCTGCGCTGGGACAACCCACCTACCACCCAGACGCACAATTGTTTGAAGTATGGCGCGCCGACGGTCGTTTTTGCGCGCACCTTTTGGCGGATTTTCATCCCCGTCCGGGCAAACGTCAAGGCGCATGGATGACCTCGTACCGTTCCCAATCCACCGATGCGCTGGGCCAAGAAACGCGACCGGTGATCAGCATGGTGTGCAACTTCACGCCCCCATCTGCCGACGGGACTCCGGCACTCCTGACTTTCAACGAAGTACTCACCCTGTTCCACGAATTTGGCCACGCCCTGCACGGAATGCTGGCGGAAGGAACCTTTGCTTCCCTCACCGGAACCAACGTGCGGTGGGATTTTGTGGAACTGCCCAGCCAAATCATGGAAAATTGGTGCACGGAACCGGAGGCGTTGGCCCTGTTTGCCCAGCACTGCCGCACGGGGGAATCCTTGCCTGCATCCGAGGTGATTAAATTGCGTGAAGCATCCAATTTTCAGGAAGGATTGGCCACCTTGCGTCAGCTCAGCTTTGGCTTATTGGATTTGGCTTGGCACCATGCGGATTGGTCTTCAAGCCAGTCTGTGGATGTGGAAAGTGTAGAAACCACGGCAATGGCACCTGTGGAATGGTTGCCGCGCGAGCCCAATACCTCTGTAAGTACGGCGTTTTCCCACCTCTTCAGTGGCGGCTATTCCGCAGGCTACTATTCCTACAAGTGGGCGGAAGTGCTGGATGCCGATGCCTTTGCTCGGTTTGAAGAGGAAGGAATTTTCAATCCCAAAGTGGGGGCCGATTTTGCGGCTTTGCTGGCAGCGGGCGGCACCGTGGAGCCGGGTCGTTTGTTTGAACAATTTCGGGGACGCGCGCCGCGCGTAGAGCCCTTGCTAAAAAGAGCCGGTCTGTTGTGAAATCCGTACGCGCCAAAAAACACCTGGGCCAGCACTTTTTGAAGGAGCCGTCCGTAGCCCAACGGTTGGCCGATGCCGTCCAAATCCCTTTGGATCCGACGTCGGACTGCAAAAGGGTACTGGAAATAGGACCGGGAATGGGGGTTTTGACCCAATTCTTGCTCCAAAAACCGTACGAAACCTGGGCCATTGAACTGGATGCCGAAAGCATTCCCTATTTGGTAGCGCACTACCCGGAGTTGGCGCCGCGGCTCGTGGAAGGCGATTTCTTGCGCTGGTCGCCCCCGTCGGATTGGGGCACCGACTCGTTTGCCTTGGTGGGCAATTTCCCGTACAACATCTCCACCCAAATCGTATTTCGGTTGCTGGAAATGCGGGACCGCATTCCGGAACTGGTGGGCATGTTTCAAAAGGAAGTAGCAGAACGGTACGCGGCCGGCCACGGCTCCAAAATCTACGGAATCACCAGCGTTTTGACCCAAGCCTACTACGAGGCTACCTATTTGTTTACCGTCAGCGAAGGCAGTTTCAACCCGCCCCCCAAGGTGAAAAGCGGAATCATCCGGTTGGTCCGGCGGAACGACCCCCCGTCGGTGCCGTACGGTCAATTGGCCGCTGTGGTAAAGACCGCGTTCAACCAACGGCGCAAAACCCTGCGCAACGCGCTGAAATCCTTACCTTTGTACTCCGAAGACGCGCTGGCCCCGTGGGCGGACCGTCGGGCCGAGCAACTGAGTGTTGCCGAATTCGTGGAACTCACCGAACGTTTGTACCGTGGCAGCTGAATTGACCCAAGCTTTGCTGGATGCCTACCTCCTCCGCCTGCAGGCTGGGGAAAGCGCCGCCATTGCGGTGGAACTGAGTGAGATGCACCCGGCCGACGCAGCGGAAATTCTGAACGAGCTGGGCGAATCGTCCATGTTGGCCGTTTTGGCCGAATTCCCGTCGGACAAGTTGTCTGAGGTCCTGATGGAAATGGACGAGGATCTGCGTGCGGACATCCTTGAAAATTTCTCCGGTAAAGAGATTGCTGAGGTCCTACTGGACAACCTGGATTCCGACGACGCCGCGGATTTGTTGGGCGAACTTCCCGAAGCCAAGAAACGCGAAGTCCTCAGCAATTTGGAGGACGTTGAGCTCGCCAAAGACTTGGCGGACTTGCTCACGCACGCGGAAGGAACCGCCGGTGCGCTGATGGCGACGGAATTGATTAAGGTCCAGGCGGATTGGAACGTGTTGCACTGCGTTCGCGAAATGCGCCGTCAGGCCGAAGAAGTGGAACACGTTCACGCGGTGTACGTGGTGGACCCCAACGACGTTTTGTTGGGACTCCTTTCGCTTAAAAAATTGCTAACCCTCAGCACGCGCACGCCCATCGCAGAGGTGTACGACCGCAAGATTCGCTCCGTCACCAGCACCACAGACGCCGCGGAGGTAGCGCGCATCATGAAAAAATACGACCTCGTGGTGCTCCCCGTGGTGGACGATCTGGGCCGACTTTTGGGCCGCATCACCATCGATGACGTGGTGGACGTGATTCAAGAAGAGGCAGACAGCAACTACCAACTGCTTTCCGGTTTGTCCGAGGAAGTCGACGACGACGACAACCTGTTGGAGTCTACCCGTGCCCGACTGCCGTGGTTGCTGGTGGGCTTGGTGGGCGGTTTGGTGAGTTCAACCGTCATTTCCTCGAACGAGAGTCAGTTGTCCTTCTTGCCGCAAATGGCCTTTTTCATCCCGTTGATTGCCGCCATGGGCGGCAACGTGGGCGTTCAATCCAGCGCCATTGTGGTGCAAGCTTTGGCCAACCAAACCCTGGACGACGGTTTTTGGCAGCGCATTTTTAAAGAATTGCGGGTGGGCCTTTTCAACGGTTTGATCTTCGGGGTGTTGATATTGATTTATGGTTGGGCCGCACAATTGGGCTTGCAGTTCAGCCTGACCGTAGGTTTGTCCTTGCTGGCCGTGGTGGTTTTCGCATCCTTATTTGGCACGGCGGTACCGTGGCTTCTGCACCAGCGCGGCATCGATCCCGCCTTGGCCACGGGGCCGTTCATTACCACCACGAACGACGTTTTGGGACTGACCATTTATTTCGCCATTGCGCGGGGAATTTTTGGATTTTAATGCAGCCGTTTTGAAAAAAGTGGTTTGCCTGGACTCAACAGACCCTTTGTTGGAGTCTGGCTTGGCGGAACGTGGTTATTTCGTTGAACGCCATTATTCGACCCCGTTGGAGGGATTGCCCCTCGAGGAAGCCGTTGGTGTAGTGGTCCGCTCCCGACTCCCCATCAATGCGATTTTTTTGGCGCGCGCGCCGCATCTGCGTTGGATCATGCGCTTGGGCGCCGGATTGGAAAATATTGATTTGCAGGCTGCTGAAGCACGCGGAATCGTTTGCATTTCTGCCCCAGAAGGCAATGCAACGGCTGTGGGCGAACACACGATGGGTTTGCTTTTGGGCTTGCGGCACCGAATTGCGTGGTCGCATCGAGAAATCGAACAAGGATTGTGGTTGCGCTCAGAAAACAAGGGCGACGAACTGGAAAACCAAACCGTTGCCGTGGTGGGCTTTGGTCCCATGGGTGCTGCCTTTGCCCAGCGACTGTGTGGATTTGGTTGCCGCGTGCTGGCCTACGACAAATACAAAAGCAGCTACGCCCCTTCCGGCGTTGAGGAGGTTGATTGGGCAACCGTGGAGCGTGAGGCCACCGTGGTTTCGCTGCACCTGCCCCTCACCGCAGAAACCCGTGGCTTGGTGACCAACGAATGGATCGATCGTTTTGCGCATCCATTCACCCTATTGAATACCTCCCGGGGGGCCATTGCCCCCACGTCGGTGCTGCTCCGCGGCCTGGAAAATGGGCATTTGTTGGGTGTTGGACTGGACGTTTTGGATTACGAAAAGGCTAGCCTAACGGGCTTAGAAACAGATGCTTGGCCGGCGGACCTTCAGGCGCTATTGGCAAACCCGCGCGCCCTCTTGACTCCGCACATTGCGGGTTGGAGCCACCAGAGTTTCCCCAAAATGGCGTACGTGCTCTTGGACAAGCACGATAAGCTATTTATCTGATTTTAAGATACATAAATAGCCAACGAGCGGATTCTAACCGTTCGCTGTGTTAAATTTCACCCCGGCTGTTGGTTTGTGTTAAATTAATGTTAACTTTGAGTATTCTCAGTTAATAATTAATTAACACCAAAGCCATGAAAAACTTCCTTTTCTCCCTAGTCGTCTTGGTTTCCTTCAACGTTTGGGGCCAAATGGAACCTGCGAAGTCCATGGTACCTTATGTGGTGATGCACCCTTCGGGTTCCACCCACATATCTGCCTTTAAATTGGACGGTCAGTTCCACGGAAAGTACTTGGAATTTGATGAGAACGGCCAAGTGCTTACCGTGGGTCAATACGACCGCGGTGTGAAAGTGGGAACTTGGTCTGTTCGCACTGCGAATGGTAAGTCGTTTTACGCCCTTACCTACCAAAACGACCGCATCCAATCTGCGCGCGAATTTGCCTTTGCAGACGCCCAATAAATCGTCATTTTTTGTGGAAAAAGCCGCCCTTGGGCGGCTTTTTTTTGCTTTGAATCCGTACATTCGCATCATGACCCGTATTGTTGCTGTCTCCCTTTTGGCTTTTTTAACGGTATCCTCCCTGGATTTAACCGCCCAACGATCCTTGCGGACGTACGATTTATCTGCGTTTGCCGGTACGTCAAACGCCATCGGCAATTTTGCCAACAACCCAAGCATCAACAACCTTTTGACCGAAGCGCGTCCTCAGTTTGGCGTAGGCTTCACCCATTTCACCGGTCCGCGTTGGGGTTGGGGATTTGAGGGTCGGTACGGCACCTTGTATGCCGACAACCGCAACCATACAGCCGTCGGTTTTACGGGTATTGAAATGAACAGCACCTATGCTCAAGTACAAGGCCAATTAACGCTCCATCTGCGCAAATTCGGCAAATACTACAAGCGCCATTTCCACACGCCGTACCTACGTCCCGGCGCGGGAGTAGTGTTCAGTCAATCTTCCTACATGTACGACGTACCGTATCCCGCAAATGCAACGATTTACAACGGCACGAACCCCAGTGTGACGTACGGCTTGGATTTGGGATGGAAATTTCGCCTCAGCGAGTACCAATCGCTGGCTTTGGAGTGGGGGACGCATTTTGTTCCCGGTGACAAGATCGAAGGTTTTACCGTTGCCAACGACGACACTCCAGACCGCATCAACGGATTGCGGGTGCGCTATACGTACCACATTTATACTTGGGAATAGGGATTCCTTGTTTGGATAAAACAAAAATGCCGGGCTCCGCCCGGCATTTTTGTTGGTGGGCGCCGCGGCCTTCGGCCGCGGCTTTCTGTTGGCATCAAACCCGAACCAAGGCTTGAAACGTGGTACGCGTGGATTGCTCCAGGAGGCGCTCGCCCTGACTGCGTACCCAATCAACAGCCTCGTCGCTGGGGTGTCGGACCGTATAAAGGACCAATTCCTCGTTGTAGACCACGCGATAATCGGCTTGCAGCGCGTTCAAAAGTTCCGAAAACAAAACAGGATCGTGGGTCAGTGCAAACGAAGTTTGGGTAGCGCCGTGTTGAACGGCATTTACCTCGGCGCCGTGGGCATGAAACAAACCGTACAGGGCTGCCAAATCGCGCTCCGCTAAAAAGCGCAAATCGCGCGAGGCCACAGAAACCAAAACCTGATTGGCTTTTCGGATGAAGCAGGGAACCTTGGGATCCAAGTGGTCCGACCCTCCCACGCGGGTGGAAGGAAGTTCTGGATCTACAAACGACCGCACGCGCAGTACAATTCCTTTTGCTTGAAGCGGTTGTATGGTCTTGGGGTGAATCACCGACGCCCCGTAGTACGCCAATTCTATGGCTTCCCGGTAGGGGATTTCGTGCAACTGAACCGGATTTGGGAAATGACGCGGATCTCCGGACAACACACCGGGTACGTCTTTCCAAATGGTGACTTCCGCAGCATTCAAGCAATGCGCCAGTACGGCCGCTGTGTAATCCGATCCCTCACGGCCCAATGTGGTGGGAATACCGTCCGCGGTGGCGCCCACAAAGCCTTGGGTGACTGCGATACCTGCAGGTTGCCAAGTGGCTAATCGCGCTGAAGTGGCCGCAAAATCTACGGATGCCCGACGGTGGTCGTTTGAAGTTATTACGTTCTCACCGGCATCCACCCAACGCGCAGGCAATCCCCGTTGCGCCAAAGCCGCTGCCACAATTTGAGCGCTGGCCCATTCCCCACCGCTGACCACCGCATCGTAGGCCACGGCATACGGCGCCGGTTGCTTCCGAAGCAGTGACTTCCAGTGCGTTTCCAGGAGGTTGGGAAGCTCCGTGCCGGCCAGTCCCAACTGTTCCACAACCTCCCGGTGAAAATTCACCACCGGCGCCAGTCGTTCTTTGGCCGTCTCCAATTGCCCTTGAGCTAGGGCTTGAACCACGGTTTCCAACGCATTGGTGGTTTTGGCCATGGCACTGACCACCACCACCAAAGGCGCACCACCGTAGCGCTCTACCAACGAAACCGCATTGCGAACGGCGTTGGCGTCTTTAACGGAGGCGCCGCCAAACTTGAAAACGCGCCAGGTACTTGAGGGGGCTGGATTCATGGAATCAACGGACTTAAGGTTGAACCGGGGACGGATGGCGATCTTCAGAAGTGCTTCCGGGTGCGCCCAAGCGTTCCAAACCGGCGCGATCCAAGCGGCAAGGCCACCAATTTCGGGCAATTTCCGCGCCCAAGGATTCGTAAAAGCGAACGGCGGGCGTGTTCCAATCCAACACTTCCCAGTGCAATCGTTGCGCTCCGTGCGCCGCAGCGTGTTCGGCCACCGTGCGGAAGAGCAATCCGCCCAAACCGCGTCCCCGATAAGGCGCGTCCACCACCAAATCCTCCAAGTGGTACGTCGGACCTTTCCAAGTGGAGTAGCGCCAAAAGCCCAACGCCATGCCGCGCACAGCTCCTGCGCATTCGGCCACCCAAACGTCAAACCGTTGGTCTTGCCAATCGTGCAAAAGTGATTCCGGAGTAACCACAACCTCGTTCGGAGCCTGCTCAAATTCCGCCAAGGCGCAAATCAAGGCATGGA
>CAYXHJ010000046.1:0-8098 GCA_964464855.1 uncultured Owenweeksia sp.
GAAGGCCGACTCGTCAAAGTCCAACATGGCACGCTTCAAGGAAGAGATTTGAGACTCGTACTCCGCTTCTTCGAAGGCAGCCGTTTGAACAGCCGCGTGAAGGGCTTTGGGCTCCATGGAGGCCACTGCGGATATTTTGTGGCCTGCATGCACCAAAACCGCCACGTTCAACAATTTTTTCAAATCGTCGTCCGAGTACAAACGAATGTTGGTATCCGTTCGCTGAGGTTCCACAAGACCGTAGCGTTGCTCCCAGATGCGCAAAGTATGCGCTTTAATCCCGGTGAGGTTCTCCAGGTCCTTGATGCTGTATTTACCGTTCATTCCAATTGTCTATAACGACGCACAGCAAAAATGGTTCATTACCGAGTACTTTTGCAAAAAATTATTCATGGGTCGACTCGACGAAATTCAGCGCCGGAGAACTTTTGGCATCGTATCCCACCCGGATGCGGGAAAAACCACGTTGACGGAAAAATTGCTGCTTTTCGGTGGAGCCATTCAAGAAGCGGGCGCCGTTAAGTCCAACAAAATCAAAAAAGGAGCCACTTCCGATTTCATGGAAATCGAACGTCAACGGGGGATTTCCGTGGCTACCTCCGTCATGGGCTTTGAATATAAGGGTCGACAAATCAACATCTTAGACACTCCAGGTCACCAGGATTTCGCCGAAGACACCTACCGAACCTTAACGGCTGTAGACAGTGCAATCGTGGTGGTGGACGTTGCCAAAGGTGTTGAATCGCAAACGGAAAAACTCGTTCAGGTTTGCCGCATGCGCGACACTCCCATCATGGTTTTTGTGAATAAAATGGACCGCGAGGGACGTGATGCGTTTGACGTATTGGATGAAGTTGAATCCAAATTGGGTTTGCGCCTGTGTCCGCTCAGTTGGCCCATTGGCATTGGGCAGCAGTTCCAGGGGGTATACAATTTGTGGGAAAAGAAATTGGAACTCTACGTGGGTTCCAATAAACAAAAAGTTCAGGACTCCATTGCGTTTGACGATTTGACCGACCCGGCTCTGGAAGGTCATATTGGGCCTTCCGCAGCGGCGTCACTCCGTGAGGAATTGGAATTGGTGCAAGGAGTCTATCCTCAATTTGACCAAGCGGCTTACCTGCGGGGAGAAATTTGCCCGGTATTCTTTGGATCGGCGTTGAACAACTTTGGCGTACGGGAATTGCTGGACTGCTTTGTGGAAATCGCCCCCACTCCCCTACCCAAAGCCGCAGAAGAACGATTGGTACAACCCGAGGAGCCTAAATTCTCCGGGTTTGTTTTCAAAATTCACGCCAACATTGACCCCAACCACCGCAGCCGAATTGCGTTTGTTAAGGTGGTGAGCGGAACGTTTCAAAGAAACACCAACTATCTTCATGTTCGCGAGGGTAAGTCTTTGAAATTCAGCTCTCCTACTACCTTTTTAGCCTCAAAACGATCGGTGGTGGAGGAAGCTTTCCCAGGGGATATCGTCGGCTTGCCGGATACGGGAATGTTCCGCATTGGCGACACCTTGACGGAGGGCGAAAAGTTGCATTATACCGGAATTCCTTCATTTTCACCGGAACATTTTCGATTCATCAACAACGCGGATCCACTGAAATCAAAGCAATTGGCAAAGGGTGTTGATCAATTGATGGACGAAGGGGTCGCTCAACTTTTCACCTTATTGGTGAACGGTCGTAAGATCATCGGAACCGTCGGCGCGCTTCAGTATGAAGTGATCCAATACCGATTGGAACACGAATACGGTGCCAAATGCAGTTACGAACCGTTCTCAGCATACAAAGCATGCTGGATTGAATCCCGCAACCCGCAGCAATTGGAAGAATTTAAAAAACTCAAACAACGGTACTTGGCTGAAGATAAGTACGGCAAATTAGTTTTCCTGGCAGATTCCGCCTTTTCCTTGCAAATGAGTCAAGAGAAGTTCGACGGCCTCACCTTCCATCTCAAATCGGAATATTAATTCGTCGTTCGTCCATTCACCAAAAGCACAAGTAAAAAAATGGGGCCGACGCGCAAGCGTTGACCCCATTTCATTTATAATCGGATGCCGAATTATTCGGCTGCTTTTTCCATTTGAGCCATTACCAAATTGCTCACGCCCATGTTGGAGAAGCCCCCGTCGTTGTATAAATTCTGCATTGTGACGCGTCGGGTTAAGTCCGAGAACATGGCCACACAGTAATTGGCACAATCTTCCGCAGTGGCATTGCCCAACGGAGACATTTGCTCGGCGTACGACAGAAATCCATCAAAACCCTTCACCCCGCTGCCCGCAGTTGTTGGTGTAGGCGACTGGCTGATGGTATTGACACGCACTTTATTTCGTACCCCGTAGTGGTAACCAAAGCTGCGGGCTACACTTTCCAAATAGGCTTTGTTTTCAGCCATATCGTTATAATCCGGGAACGTACGTTGTGCAGCCATGTAACTCAACGCCAACACACTGCCCCACTCGTTGATCGCATCCATTTGGTAGGCCGTCTGGAGCACCTTGTGAAAGGAAACGGCACTCACGTCCCAACCTTTGGTAAGAAAATCGTAATTCAAATCAGTATACGGACGTCCTTTTCGAACGTTTACGCTCATGCCAATCGAATGCAAAATAAAATCAATTTTGCCTCCGAAGTGCGCTTGGGCAGTTTCAAAGAGATTCTTCAAATCTTCCAAACTGGTTGCGTCGGCGCCCACCACTGGGGCATTGGTTTTTTCAGCCAACGCATTGATCTCGCCCATGCGCATGGCCATAGGGGCATTGGTCAATACCAAGGAAGCACCTTGTTCGTGGCATTTTTCCGCCACCTTCCACGCAATGGAGTCGCTGTTCAAAGCACCAAATACGATGCCTTTTTTGCCTTTGAGTAAGTTGTTCATGGTTGCAAAGATACGAAAATCAATTCCCGAGCATTTTCCAAAGCAGCCGGCGTGATGGTTGCACCGGAAACCATTCGGGCTACCTCCTCTACTTTTTCATCCGAAGACAGCAAACGCAGACGTGTTTGGGTTGTTCCATCGGTTACTTGCTTCTCGATGCGCCAATTGGTGTTGCCGGCAGCCGCAACCTGAGGCAGGTGGGTGATGACCACAACTTGCAACGATTGGGCCATTTTACGAAAAATGGACGCCACATGGGAAGCTGTGGAACCGGAAATGCCCGTATCGATCTCGTCGAAGAAAATGGTCTTTAATCCTTTTCCTTGGGCAAAAACCGCTTTAAGTGCCAACATGACCCGACTCCGTTCACCTCCGGATGCTGACTTGCGTACTTCCAGCAACGGCGCCCCCGGGTTTGCTGAAAACCACAATTCAACCGCAGTATTTCCCCGTTCGGAATCCAACTTGGACGATTCTACCCGAACTTCAAAACGAGCGTGGGGAAGATTGAGGTCGTGCAAAAGGGACAGAACTTGCCCCGCAGCCCTGGCAGCGATTTCGTGGCGAACCCAATGCACCTTTTCTGCTGCCTCACGATAAACGGCCTCGGTTTGTGAAACCCTTGTTGCCAGTCGTTCCAAATGTTCTTGTGCTCCGGCAATGGTTTCCAATTGATGTTCCAAGTGCAACCGCAATGCAACCAATTCCGACGGTTCTCCACATTGGTGTTTGCCCATCAGTCGGTGCCAGGTTGACAAACGCATTTCCAATTGCTCCAACAATCGAGGGTCTTCCTCTACCGAACTCCATTTTCGTTCCGCTTCACGGACAACATCCCGCAGTTCATCCACAGATGCACGCAGGCGGGTCGACCATTCTTGAGCTTCGGTTCCAGAGTCGCCAGAAGACTCAAGGCATTTAGCAGCCTTCAAGATTTGTTCGGATGCTCCTCCATCACCCTCAACATGCGTCAAGAGGGCTTCTAGAGCCAATTTTAAGCCGGACGCATTCGCCAACAATTGGTGCTGTTCTGAAATGGACTCATACACCCCCTCTGCTACCCCTGCTTGAACCAATTCGTCAAACTGAAATCGTATATAATCTTCATCTTGAGCTCCTTGGAGAGCGTTTAAAGCTTCAGCCTGTTCGCGTTTGGCAGCGCTCCAACCGCGGTAGGCGTTGCGTACGGATTCCGTCAGTTCCAACGGTGTGCCCAAGCCGTCCAATAGATCCAACAAAAAATCCGGATGGGTTAAAAATGCCGTATCGCGTTGGGAATGAACATCGATTCGTCTTCCCATCCAATCGTTCAGCACGTCCAACGTTACCGGCGTATCGTTGATGAACGCGCGGGATTTACCCCCGGGAGCCAATTCGCGCCGAATGGTGGTGAGCGGTGCGTAGTCCAAACCTTGTTCATCAAACCAGGTTTGCCAAAAGGATTCCACCTCCACATCCAATTCCACCACACTTTTCTTGGTAGCGTCCTTGAGCACCGATAGGTCGGCCCGACCGCCCAAAACGAGTTGAAGTGCTCCTAAAAAGATGCTTTTACCCGCACCGGTTTCTCCCGTCAAAACGGTCAAACCCGCGGGCCAATCCACCTCCAAACGGTCGATTAATGCAAAATTGGAAATTCGAAGTGCAGCAATCCAACACGAAGGTAGCACCTCTAACGCTGCTTGCCCAAGTTTAAATACTTACTTGCGTTTGTAGCGTCCAACTGCTGCAAAAAGGCCACTAAATCCGTTACCGGAACGGAAGGCCCTCCCGAAAAAATACTCAAGAGCTCATCGGCCTTGCTGTCGATGGCCCACTGAAGTAAAAACAAATTGGGCTGTTTGCTGTACAGGGGTTTCCACGCCATAACGGCTGATTTTACAGCTTCCTTGGCGGCCAACTGTGTTTCTGGATTGTGCAATTTATCCAATCCTTTGCGGTGGTAGTCCGTCCAAGAGGCCAAAAAAGGAGCATTGGAGGGATTCTGCAGGTCTTCAATCAGCCAAAACCTATTTTTGATGCCGTCGAACCGCGTCCAACCGCGTCCGGCATTGGCACTCTGTGCGTTAGCAACTACATTCGAGGCCAAATCAAAAAAGGATTTACCACTGCCTGCTTGAAAAGATTCAGCTTCCAAGCCCAAGGAAACATAGGCATAAAAAGCTACGATGGAAGTCAGATTGGAACTGTGGCGCTGCGGAGAGAACTCCAAAATGCTGTTTTCCACATAGGTTACCTGAATATCCGGATCCAAAAAGAAAAGCAAATTCGTCTGGTAATCCGATTTATACACGGGTCTACTGAACTTAATTTGCAAGGTGCCGGTCATGTTTCCGGATCCCTGATTGTATTCGGTGATGTTGAATACCAACGACCCTTGTAGGCGCTCCACAAAATCGGTTTCGCGCGTGCTCCATTTGGTGTTGTTGGCAAATTCCTGCAGCGATTGCTCCATCGCTTCAAATACCGACCGATCCGTTGTTTGGACGTTTTGCGACTGGACGCGGACCTGCAACTGCAGATCTTGAGCGGTCAATGTAAACGCTCCAGCAACATACATTCCTACGGCGGCAAAAAGTGCGGTTGGCCTCATCGTTTTAGACTTCTTGATTCCACTTCCAATCGGACATTGCCCGGTCCACCATCCACTGTGCTAAGTCAACTTTGGGACGGTGTGGGACCGGAGTTGCGCCGTTATCATCCAACCAAATTCCTCCATTTTCAGCCGCACCCATGCCCGAACCAATAATTCCCAATTCGTTAAAAAACAGTGCATCACACTGCTTTCTTTTCATTTTTTCTGTACCAAACGCTACGCCACCGGCTTCTTCTAATGCAAAGCCCACCACGCGCTGATGCGGTGCCTTGTGGGCTCCGGCCCAGGCCAATGAATCCGGATTTTCCACCAAGTCCAAATGGACTGGAGTACCGTTTTTCTTGTGTTTTCCCTCAAAAAGACGCTTCGGGCGATAATCGGCTACGGCCGCGCTGAAAAAGGCAGCATCCACATGGGGGAAATGCTTCTGTACCGCCTGAAATAATTCTTCAGCGGTTTCAATTGCAACGGTATGTATGGACGGAAACGACGGTAGTTCCACTCCAGGACCTACCAGAGCAACAACATCTGCACCCTGATTTGCCCATGCTTCCGCTAAAGCTTTGCCCATTTTACCACTGCTCTTGTTGCCCAAGTAACGCACGGAGTCCCAGGGTTCGTGCGTGGGGCCTAGAGTAACTAAGACTTTTTTACCACGAGCAGGTCCCTTTTGTGCAAAAAAGTGGGCAACCTGCTGAACCAGTTCTTCCGGTTCCGGCATGCGTCCTTGGCCTTCCAAACCGCTGGCTAATGATCCTATAGCTGCCGGTACCACGGTATGACCAAATGCAGCTAATCGTTTCAAGTTCTCTTGAACTGCTGGATAGCGATACATGTCTAAATCCATAGCAGGTGCCCACAACACTGGGCACTTGGCGCTCAACAGCACGGCGGACAAAAACGAACCGCAGGCACCTTGTGCAGCCTGGGCCAGTGTGTTCGCTGAGGCGGGAGCCACCAATACTACGTCCGCCCACATCCCCCACCCCACGCGATTGTTCCAGAGCGAACCCGGAACACCCTCCACAAATTCCACAGCTACCGGATGCTCCGAAACCGTCGATAAGGTTAGTGGAGAAACAAAATCGGCGCCGGCTCGTGTCAGTGCTACACGTACCTCAGCGCCAGATTTTTTCAACAACCGCACCAAATGCGGTGTCTTGTAGGCTGCGATGCTGCCGGTTACCCCCAGCAGAATACGCTTCCCTTGAATCGGATTCATTATTCCGCTGTTCCCTCGGTTTCGGGGTAGCGGAAATAAACCTTGCCTTCCAACCACTCCTGTGTGGCCATGTTCACGGGTTTGGGCAAAGCTTCGTAGAACTTAGATACCTCAATTTGTTCCTTGTTCTCAAAAACTTCCTCCAAAGACTCCACATGTGTGGCAAATTCCTGCAATTTGTCTTGCAACTCGGCGCGTAAATCGTCGTTGATTTGCTCTGCGCGGCGGGAAATCAAGGCTACTGCCTCGTACAAGTTGTCCGTAGCCGCATCCAACTCGTTGAAGTTGCGGGTGATGGTGGTACGGGGGGCATTAATTTTCTTGTGGTCCATTTCCAAACTGCAATTAGGGTTGCAAAATTACGACTTTTTTTGCAATGAATCTTCTATTTTCGATTGAATGCGCTGCAATTCCTTGGCAAATCGACCTTCAGGAAACAAAGACAAGGCCTCCCTACAGGCGGTTTGAGCCTCTTTCATGCGCAGCGGCTTTTTCTCGTCCACACTGTTTTCCGCCAATCGAAAAGCGGCATCGGCCTTCAGGTAAAGAGCTTCCTCGCGGTAAGGAGCATCCGGAAAGTCCGCTAGCGTGTTGGAAAATGCCACTACGGCGGCTGCATAACGCTGCGTTCGGTGGTACTGTTTTGCGATTTCAAAAGACTTAGTTTCCAAGCGACTGCGTAAATCATCCATCCAACCGTTGGCTTCGGGAACGCGCGGATGTTGGGGGTGGGTGTTGATGAACAACTGCAATTCGTCCATCGCTTTGTAAATGGGTGCCGGATCCAAACTGCTCGACGGCGCATCCAGATACATGCAATAGGCACTCATGTAAGCGGCCTCATTGGCCTCTGGATGACGCGGAAAGGTCTTGGAAAATTGTTTGTAGTGGTACTGCGCCAGTATGTAGTCGCGTTGGGCATACAAGGTCTTGCAGTAGTACAAATAAACATCTTGCGCCTTGCTGGTGCCCCGATATGTGGTTAGCAATTCGTCCAGGAGCGCAAAAGCCTGATTGTATTTTTTGCCATTGTAGTATTCAATGGCCTTGTTCAATTTGAACTCGTTGTCGGTGCTCTTTAAAACCTGATTGTAGTCGCCGCAGGACGTCAAAGCCAACAGCAAACCCAAAGCAACTAGGGCGGAACGGCTACTTTTCATGAAGCGCAAACTTACGATTTGGCGCGGACGTAGTCCGGCAGTTGAGGATTTTCCCGAAACCGTCGCAGCAAATCCTGCACCAAAGTTTGGGTTTCGTCCGGAAAATAAACGGGTTGTACTTGTTCTTCATCCAACCAATCCCTCAATTTTTGCAGGTCCTTGGGACGATGAAGGCCGCGCAATACACGTGCACCCAATTTTTTCGCCTCTGCCGCATTGCAGGCTTGCTCGTATTGC
>CAYXHJ010000046.1:8108-9440 GCA_964464855.1 uncultured Owenweeksia sp.
CTCTGCAGGTAATTCAAAGCCTGCCGAACACAGTACATGGCTGGCCTGGGACAGTCGATCCAAAAAAAAGTCTTGATCAATGGTGTGCCAATGGACGTGTTTCGGGGATTTTTGGGGAACGAACGTGCCCGGCCGAACGAAAACATACCACTCGCGCCGGTTCAATTCCTTTAGTACGGAAAGTAGTACCTCCGGAGAAAACGCCGGTAAATAGACCAATACAGAACCGTCCGGAGTTCGTTTCAGTTGTCGTACCGTTGGACGAATGACCGGGGTTCTGTAGTTGTTGCCCCGGGCTACAAAATGGAATCCCAAACATCGATTCGCGGGTGCGAAATGCTCCAGTACTCACTCCGCAAGGGGATCCCATCGTTTGGGACGTGCCGCTAGGGGGTGTCGCACACCGGCTTGGTGACTGACGTCCAAAATAGGAACCTTACGCCATTTGCAGGCGTATGCCGTAACCGGCTCAAAATCATTAATCACTAAGTCGTATTCTCGGACAGGTGCGCGTTGGATGGATCGGATCAGGTTCCACCAAGAATTGGCCCAAAACGTTTGAAACCAATCTATTCCACCCATTTTTCCGTAGCGAAACGAGAAACCACTGTAACGCTCACGCGGAGTTATTGGCAAGTCAACATCAACCAATGTTCCAGACACAATCAAATCCAAACGAATGTTGGGCTGCGCCATCAAAATCGGAACAAGAGCCTGTGCGCGAGCAACGTGGCCGTTCCCAGTTCCCTGTACCGCATACAGCAGGCGCAAAGTCGTCATGCCAGCTGGGCCACCAGGGTGCGCAATTGGCCATTCAATTCGGCCGATACGGGAACCAGGGGCAAACGAAGGACGTTTTCACACACGCCCAAATGTGCTAAAGCTGCCTTGATTCCTCCGGGATTCCCTTCGGCAAAAAGCAATTGTGTGAATGTAAATAAATCGTAGTGTGCACGTTGCGCTTCCTCCAAACGTCCCGCGCGCGCGTCCCGAACCATTCCACTGAATACACGCGGATAAGCTTGGCCGCTCACGCTGATGACGCCCTTTGCTCCACAAGCAATTAAAGGAAGCGTCAAGTTATCATCTCCGGACAGGACGTCAAAACCTTGTGGCGCTCCTTGAATGATGGCCATTGCTTGTTCCAAATTGCCGCTGGCTTCCTTCATGGCTACGGCATTGGGACAGTCATGGGCTACTCGTAAAACTGTAGTAGCCAGCACATTACTTCCTGTACGACCGGGAACGTTGTACAAGATAACGGGCGCATCGGTGCTCGCACAGACTGCTTTGTAGTGCTGATAAATTCCCTCTTGTGTGGGCTTGTTGTAG
>CAYXHJ010000047.1:0-560 GCA_964464855.1 uncultured Owenweeksia sp.
CTGTCGCAGTACAAAACACCCCCCGGTTGGCGCTTCATCCTTTGCGCCCACTGGATGGGGTCTTCTGAGGTCCACAGTTGACGACCGTTATGGGGCCACGTTTCCGGCGGCGCGTGCCGGGAAAAAACTACGAGTGTGCATTCCGGATGCGGGTCTGGAAAGCCCAAGGAAGCGACCTTTTCGTAGGTCTTTCTGCCCACAAACACCGTGTCTACTTGGGATTTGAACGCGGCGTAGCCGAAGTCCTCTCCGTCGAGTGCGGCCCGGTCCAAAAACGAAATATCCCCTTCCGGAGTGGCGATGTAGCCGTCCTCACTGCAGGCGATGAAACTAGCTAATGTGCTCACTATCAGACGGTTTTACCGTGCTGCTCCAAAAACTTGCGAAGGAAATCAATCTCCTCTTCCAAGTGGTCAATCATTCTTTGGTACGCCCCTTTTTGTTCGGAATTCTGATTGATCACCATGTTCGACGCCGCTTGACCGCCTTGTTGATTGAGGTTGTTTTGGATCATGGTGGAGGTCTCCCCAATGAGGGTCATGAGGTCGGTGTCCAGAATC
>CAYXHJ010000047.1:570-4168 GCA_964464855.1 uncultured Owenweeksia sp.
TCTTGGCCTGTTCCTTCAAGCGCCCCAGAGTAGCGCCGTCTGGCTTTTTTTCCAAATTGGAATAAGATTGCTGCGTGATCCCCAATTTTAGCGCAACGTATTCCTGGCTGAAACCGCGCGCTTGGCGGGTTGAGCGGATGATGTCTCCGGAAGTGGGGGTCATTACAATTGATGTTGGTGATTTACAAATGTAGGTCTTTTGATACAATTTTCGTTAGTATACTACAAGCCGTAGGCATTTTCTATTTTGGAAAGAGTGGGTCTTTGGACTCATATGATATAGACCCCTTCAATACCCGATTGAGGCGCTCGATACCTGTGGACGGGGGGAACAAATAATTTTGGCAGTGGTTATAATCAGATAAACCAGACTGCTATGAAACACACGCTCACACTTTTAGGTCTTTTGGTGGCCTTTGGCGCGGCCGGCCAGAAGGCCAAGACCGCAAAGCCGGCAAAAGAAACCAAGCCTGCGGCAGAGTGCCCGGTGGTGCACCCCACGGCTGCTGCCGGGGCGGCATCGGGCAAACCCATGGCCCCCAACGGCACCACCAACAAAGATTGGTGGCCCAACCAGTTGGATTTGACCGTTTTGCGTCAAAACTCCACCTTGTCCAACCCCATGGGGGCGGATTTTGACTACGCCAAGGCATTTCAATCAGTTGATTATCAGGCGCTGAAAAACGACATCCGCGCCGTGTTGACCACCAACCAAGATTGGTGGCCAGCGGATTTTGGCAACTACGGACCCTTGTTCATTCGCATGGCGTGGCACAGCGCCGGAACCTACCGCACCGGGGACGGTCGGGGAGGATCTACCGCCGGGCAGCAGCGTTTTGCCCCCTTGAACAGCTGGCCAGACAACGGCAACTTGGACAAGGCGCGTCGGTTGTTGTGGCCCATCAAGCAGAAATACGGCAACCAGATTTCTTGGGCAGACTTAATGATTTTGGCCGGTAACGTGGCGTTGGAATCCATGGGCTTCCAAACGTTTGGCTTCGCCGGCGGTCGTGCCGACGTGTGGGAGCCTGAAACGGACGTTTATTGGGGCAAAGAAACCAAGTGGTTGGAAGACAAGCGCTACTCCGACGGCCGCAAGTTGGAGGACCCCTTGGCCGCCGTACAAATGGGTTTGATTTACGTCAATCCAGAAGGTCCCAACGGGAATCCGGATCCGGTCTTGGCCGCTAAGGACATCCGCGAAACGTTTGGCCGCATGGGCATGAACGACGAAGAGACCGTGGCGTTGATTGCGGGCGGACACACCTTGGGCAAAACCCACGGAGCGGGTCCGGCGTCGCACGTCGGCCCAGAACCCGAGGCAGCGCCCATTGAGGCACAAGGCTTTGGCTGGTTGAGCAGCTACAAATCCGGCAAGGGCAAGGACGCCATTACTTCCGGTTTGGAAGTGACCTGGACGGCCACCCCAACGAAGTGGAACAACCAGTACTTCACCATTCTGTTTGGCCACGAGTGGGAGTTGACCAAGAGCCCCGCCGGCGCCCACCAATGGGTAGCCAAGGACGGAGACGCCATCATCCCGGATGCTTTTGATCCCAACGTGAAGCACAAGCCCACCATGTTGACCACGGACTTGTCTTTGCGGTTTGATCCCGAATACGAAAAGATTTCGCGTCGGTTCATGGAGGACCCCAAGGCTTTTGACGCGGCTTTTGCCCGCGCTTGGTTCAAGTTGACGCACCGCGACATGGGTCCCAAGTCCTTGTACCTCGGACCGGAGGCGCCCAAGGAAGACCTCATTTGGCAAGATCCCATCCCCGCGTTGAACCATCCGGTGGTGGACGCCGCAGACATCGCAGCTTTGAAGAAAACCATCCTGGCTTCCGGTTTGACAACGTCGGAGTTGGTTTCCACCGCTTGGGCTTCGGCGTCAACGTTCCGCGGATCGGACCGCAGAGGCGGGGCCAACGGTGCGCGCATTCAACTGCAGCCCATGCGTTCTTGGGCCGCCAACAATCCGGCTCAATTGGAGAAGGTCTTGGCGGTGTACACCAAGATCCAGAAAGACTTCAACGCAAAGTCCGGTGCCAAGAAAATCTCTATGGCAGACTTGGTTGTGTTGGGCGGTTCTGCAGCCGTTGAAAAGGCTGCTGCGGACGCGGGTCACCCCGTAGCTGTTCCGTTCACGCCTGGCCGGATGGACGCCACTCAGGCCCAAACGGATCCCAAAAACATTGCTGTTTTGGAACCCCAGGCCGACGGTTTCCGCAACTACGCGCCCAAGGCGTACACGGTTCCGACGGAGGCCCTGTTGGTAGACAAGGCGCAGTTGTTGACCCTGACCGCGCCCGAAATGACGGTATTGGTAGGCGGCATGCGCGCTTTGAATGCGAACTTCGACGGTTCCAAGCACGGCGTGTTCACGTCGCGCCCGGGCGTGCTGACCAACGACTTCTTCGTGAATCTGTTGGACATGAGCACCGAATGGAAGGCTGCCGACGCCACGCAAGAAGTATTTGAAGGTCGTGACCGCAAGACGGGTGCCGTGAAGTGGACTGCTACCCGCGCGGACCTCATCTTCGGCTCCAATTCTGAATTGCGTGCCCTGGCAGAGGTGTACGCCTCCAACGACGCCAAGCAAAAGTTCGTTCAAGACTTTGTAGCCGCGTGGACCAAGGTGATGAACCTGGACCGTTTTGACGTGAGAAAGTAATCGTCAGGCGATTTGGCACCGGCACGGGTGCCGGAAAGGGCGCTCCGCAAGGGGCGCCCTTTTTTGTTTTGGAAGTTAAATCTGACCTTACCGGGCGTCCTGCTCCTTCTTCAATTTCTCGTACTCACGCGCTACAGGATCGCCTTTTCCCGATCCGTATGCTTGGTAGTACGACGAGAGAACCCCCATGCCCCAGCCAAGGGTAACGTATAGGGGCCAGGTACTCCAATTGAAACCGACGTGTTGACCCAAGGTGAACCACCAGACGCCCCACAAAAAGGGCACTACCACGCAGTACACCGCGAGTCCTGTGCGGAAATCTACTCGTTTTTTTGCCAAGCGCCAGAGGTACTCCTCGCGCGGGTCGGAGAAATTCTGTTCCATCATCGATCGTTAAAACCTACGGCGTAACCCAAGAGGCCCGCAGCCAATCCGAGGTGAACGGCAGTTGTAATTTTTCGCCAAAGCGGTAGTTCTCGCCACGGCAAGTCGGTTTTAGGCAGCAAAGCCACACCCAAAGACAGGGTAAAAGAGGCCGTGAGGTGATTTTCTTGAAGAAGTAGGCCTGTTGAAAGGGCAAGGCTTCCTGCGTACGCCAGCCAATTTAGTAGTGGGGAGTTCATGGGCAGTGGTTCAGTCTGCTGCGGGTATAGGAAAATGAATTTCTTCGTACGCCCGGACGGTGTTCAGCAAGGTGCGCAACAGATGCCCTTCCGATGATTCTGGAATAGGATTTGCGTCCAACAGCAATTCAATGCGATTCAGGACGTCATCGTAGTGTTGAGGGTTTTCAATGGGCGTGATTTCCATAAAAGGAAAGTTACGAAATTTAAGCAACGTTGGATACGTGCCCACGTCATCCCTACCGTTTCCCCCGACTCCCCCCCCGGTCGTATGAAGGATCTTGCCCGGGGGCATAAAATT
>CAYXHJ010000047.1:4178-9416 GCA_964464855.1 uncultured Owenweeksia sp.
TCCCGCGACTCCCCCCGCGGTTGGGCTTCGCGAATCCCCCGCGACCCGCGGGTTTGCTGCCCGTAGCCCGACTCCCAAACGAGGGCTTCGCTCCGGATTTTACCCCCGGTTTTGTGTTGGCCCCCGGCCGTGCGCCGCCTGCAGATTTTGGGGTGCTGCCCCCCGTCTTCACCGCAGGCTTCGTACTGGGCTTCTTTCCTTTGCCGGCGGCGGGCGCCTCGGAAGAGTCGTTGGCCACGGCGGCGTACAAGTACTCCACCTCCTCCGTGGTGAGGTCGCGCCATTCGCCCAGCGGCAGTTTGCCCAAAGTGATGTTCATGATCCGCACGCGCTCCAGCTTTTTAACCTCGTACCCAACATATTCGGCCATGCGGCGGATTTGTCGGTTTAAGCCCTGGATCAGGGTAATGCGGAAGACATTGGGGGCCTCCTGCACAATTTTGCACTTTTTGGTGGTGGTGCCCAGCATGGGCACGCCTTGGGACATGGTTTTCAGGGCCTGCTCCGTGAGCGGCTTGTTCACGGTCACCACGTACTCTTTTTCGTGTCGGTTGCCGGCCCGCAGAATCTTGTTGACGATGTCCCCGTCGTTCGTCAAGAAAATCAGCCCTTGGGAGTCCTTGTCGAGGCGACCAATGGGAAAAATGCGTTCGCTGTGGTGCACAAAGTCCACAATGTTGTCCGCCACGCTGGATTCGGTGGTGCTGGTGATGCCCGTCGGTTTGTTCAACGCAATGAACACCAGGCGGTCCTCCGGAACGGGCTCCAGCACGTGGCCGTTGACCATCACGATTTGGCCCGGGTAGACCACGTCGCCTACTTGAGCGCGTCGGTTGTTGATTTTGACCCGACCGTCCTCAATGTACAGATCCGCTTGGCGCCGGCTGCAGTAGCCGCTTTCGCCAATGAACTTGTTCAGCCGGATGCCTCGTTTTTGGTGCATGCGCAAAGGTAGCAACCGCATGGGGGCGGTTGGGGGGTTAGAGGAGGGCCTGAATGGCGTTTAATTCTTTACCTAATTGGCGAATTCCTTCTAAAATGCGACGCGATTGCGCTTCAGAGGGTTTTTTCCTACCCTGAACGTACTGAGACAAAAGGCTCTGATTCATACCGATACGTTGGGACAATGCGCTGGCATTGATGACGGGGTAGAAATCGAAGAATCCCGCAAGATCCAAGGTGATTTTTAAGTCTTGTTCGCCAACGACCTTGCCTTCCGCCTCGAAATACAGGTTTAGGGCTTCGAGAATGTTCCGTTTCAACTCATCCAAAGTCTCGCCCACCGTATAAACCGACTGCTTTTTGGCAAAAGCAGAATATCCATTCCCGGTTTTCTCAACGATCATTTCAATTTTCACGGCTCCAAGCTTTAAATCAGATCAGCGTCTTTTTTGATTTTTATTTCCAGACCCCTTCCAACTTCTTGACTGCCGTGATTGGGGCAAACAATTTTTTTGGATTTGTCTGGATGAGCTAAAATCATGTGACTACCCGATTACCGAACAACGAACCAGCCGCTTCAAAGTCGTAGTCGGATTAGTTCACTGGACTTCACCTTCAAAGGTATAAAATAATATACCTAAAAGCAAGGATAGAACGTGTCTATTTCACAATCCACCCCCAGAATTTCTGGTGCAGTTTGGGAATGAAAATGCCCATCAACGGAACCAGTATAGCGGTGAATATTAAGGTTTTGAGCAGTTGGTGTAAGTCCTGTACTAAGGGAAACACTACGGCGAACATCAGGTTGATGACCGGATAGACGAACAGCCAACTGATGAGGAACATTTTCCATTTTTTGGGCGGGCGGGGGTCGTTGGAGTTCATGGGGTAGGTGTAGGGGAATTAAAGAGTCAAAAAAACGTGTGGTTTTCCGCGCAAATGCGGCTTACGCCAAAAGATGGGTTACGGCTCAATGCGCAGCTGGTGGGCGTCGAGCAGGCCGGGAAGACCAGACAAAGTGAATCGGGCGCCGGTGAGTTTGTTGCGTTGGGGATCCATGGAAAAGCCGCTGGCAGTGCGCAAATCAGCGCGTTCCAAAATGGTGGCGTCAAAGGTTGCCCGGGTCAGGTTGGTGTCCGAAAAGACGGCCTCCGTCAAGTCTGCCTCAGTGAAATCTGCCTCCACGAGAGAGGAACCGTCGAACCGTGTTTTTTTCAAGCGCATTTGGTACCACGAGGTGTGGTCCAGGGTGCAGTTGCGGAACGACAGGGTCAGCCCAATGGGGTTGACGTGTTCCCAGCGCAGGCCCAGTAGTTTGCAGCGGTCAAAAAGAACGTCTTGAAACGACGCGCGGTGCAGAATGGCCAAAGACACATTGCAGTCCCGGAAGGTGCAGTCTGCGAATTGGCTTCCGCTCCAATCTACGCGCTCCAGGTTGCAGCCCACAAAGGTGCAGCCTTCGTACTCGCCGGCGACCCAGGAAACCTCTGTGAAGTCCTGGTTTTCGAAGGTTTGATCGGCAAAATAGGAAGCTGCGGCCATGGAGTAAAGGTAGGTTTTTTGCGGCGCGTACGCATTACTTCAACGGCGCGCGTACGGCAGTGAGCGAGCATCCACGCAGCCAAAAACACTACATTTGGCTGCAATTCATTTGTTTATGACCTACCGATTTGCCGCCTTGTTTGGGTTCTGTTTGCTGCTGATGGGTACCCCCGCGGGTGCACAGTCTTTGCCGGTTTACAGTCCACGGGTTGAGCCGCCCATTGATTTTTCCTACGCCACCCCAGAGCAGTGGGAAAGGATGATGCGGATGAATTACGAGCGCATGACCCGAACGCAGCAAGTGTTGGCCGACAGCGCAGAAAGCTTGCGGGGCCCGTACACCGAGTCATTTGGTTGCAGCTGGTACTGCGGCGGGGGGCCGGACTCGGTTTATTCCACTGTGGCAGCTGTTGGGTCCAAGCGGTCCAAATTGGGCGGTGCGCCCGTGCGTGCCCATGATTTTTCGCTGCTGCAATCGTGGCAAGCCCAAGCGGGGGCAAACGGTCAGCTGTTCGCTCCGGACGAAGAATTGGTTTTCCGCTTTCCGGCGGAATCTCCGCGCGTCGATGAAATCAAAATCTGGAACGGCAACCACCGCACCTCAGAACTTTGGCAGGCCAGCGCGCGCGTGAAAACGTTGGAACTGAGCTACGACGGCACCCCTGTGGCGGTGTTGGCCTTGGAAGACGTGCGCGGCATGCAGTCCTTCAAACTGGGGCCGTTCCCGCGTGAAATCAGCCCCCAAGCGTTTCGACTGTCCTTCAAAATCACCTCCATTTATCCGGGCACAGCGGGCACCCCTGCGGAAATGGCGGAAATTAACTTCGACGGGTTGGACGTGCACTGTTTTGGCCCGGAAACGCCGATTTCCCTGACCAACGGTACCTCCAAACGAATCGACCGGATCGTTCCCGGCGACACGGTGCAAACGTTTAACGTTCTAACGGGACAACTGGAACCCGCGCGCGTAAACCGTTTGGTTGCTGCGGTGCACGCCCACCTCCTGCGCCTGCATTTTGAAGACCGCACGGTGGTTGCCACAGACGACCACCCTTTTTGGACGGAATCAGGCGCGTGGGCTTCATGCAACCCATTAAAATCCAACACCTTATACGCTCAAGGAACGCCCGTTCGCGCCCTCTCCCCGGGAGACCGAATCTTCCTTCCGGAGGAGAATCGCTACGTGGAATGGTGCGGAGCGGAGCAGCTGATTGGTGCCCAAACCACCTACACGTTGGAGTTGGAGAACGCCCAGTCGTACCTGGCCAACGGCCTGCTGGTGCAGACGGAGGCGGTTCTTCAGCCCTAAGAAAGGTTGAAAACCGGAGCTCTTTTTTGCTCTAGCGGCTCAAGTTTAAATCCTTAGACGTTTTCTCCGAAATTACTCAGATTCAGGTGGTATCGGGTTCCTTTGAGCACCCCTGTTTTTGTCAATGCCCCCATCTCGGTAAGCTGTAGGAGATCCCGTGTGGCTGTAGAGGAAGAAGTTTTAGCAATTCGGCCGTACTTGTTAGCACTCAATCCCCCAGTGAATCCATCAACACCCTCGCGAAACATTCGTTCCAACACCTTTTCTTGGCGCTCGTTCAATTTTGATTCGAAATGTTTGAAAAACAAGGATTTGCGAATCGTGAAGTCTATTATGGACTGGCTCTTTTCCTGTGCTTTCAAAAGAAGCGGGCAAAAGTACGAGAGCCATTCATCCACCTGCAATGTTTGGCTGCTGAGATGTAAAGCACGGTAGTAACGTTTTTTATCCTCAGCAATGACTGTTGATAAGGCGATTAAACAGGGCAGATCTGCATTTTGGGACAATGACTTTTCAACCAACGCCCGACCGATTCTCCCGTTACCGTCTTCAAAGGGATGGATGCTCTCAAAATACAAATGGGCGATGGCTGCACGTATCAATGGATTGCGATTTCCCAACCCCTTTTCCGATTCGTTGAACCACTCAAGGAATTGGTTCATTTCAACGTTCAAGGTTCGCGACGGGGGCGCCTCAAAATGCACACGCTCCATGCCCATGGGCCCGGAAACGATTTGCATGGGGTCTTCGTGTTGACGGTAGTTTCCGATGCAATCCAAGTCCATTCGACCATTGAAGAGCATGCGGTGCCACGAAAAGAGCATTTCGTGCGACAGCGGTTGGTCGTATGAACGATAGACGGCAACCATCATTTCTGCCACGCCTTGCTCGGCAGGGGTAGATTTGCGCGACCCCATCTTTAGGCCAAATGCCCTTCGAACGGAGGATTGAATGGAGTCTCTATTGAGAAAGTCCCCCTCAATCTGAGAGGTCAAGAGCGCTTCCTGAGACAGGAGTTCAATGCGTATGTTTTGTGACTCTTCGTCAACAAAATGCTTGATGCTGCCTCGAAGTTGACCGGAGTTCAACAAAAACTCCCTTTCAAGGGATTCTACATTGCGAGACTCGAAGTCAAATTCAGGCCAAGATTTGTGTTGCCAATTCCACCTCATGAGCCGTATCTGGAAGATTTATAGCTCACAAATGTACGCATTTCTGGGCTATAAATGAACCTGTTATAGCTCAAACCCCCCCAATTCTTGAGCTATAAACGAACCCATTATATCCCAAAAGACCCCCAGCGGGCACCCAATACCGGTCTCCGGTTGGCGCTTCAGATATCCGCGCCAAGTTGGCGCGGCAGGCAGTTGCGCGTCAACCAGCGCCTCAATCCATTTTGCTCACGCGCTCCACGCGCACGGTCTCGCCCAACTGAATTTTAGCCC
>CAYXHJ010000048.1:0-4028 GCA_964464855.1 uncultured Owenweeksia sp.
GACGGCGGCTCATACTTCTTCCTATCCTCAAATTTACCTGGAATTGAACGGTGTGGACGGTCAAAAATTCTCCTTCCTTCCGGACGGTTCTTCGCTTAAAACGCAAATATTAGCGAATGAACCGGGAATTTATTCGTACCGTGCGGTAGGGACATTTGGTGGTGATAAAAGGTCCGTATCAGGACAATTTGAAGTACTTGCGCCCGTCTTAGAAAAACAACGAGCTTCTGATTATGCAATGATTCGCTCTTTATCCTCGCGTCTTGGAGGAGGTTGGAGTTGGTTGGAGCGTACCGATGACTTAGTGAATCAATTGAAGAGCGATTCTCGCTTTGAACCGGTTTTGTTGGAGAAAAAAAAATCCCGCCAATGGCGGGATTTCTGGTGGGCCTATCTAGTTTTTGGTCTTGCCCTTGGAACGGAATCCATTCTGAGAAAACGACGCTTTGGTAGAGCGTAACAAACGAGAAACTTAAAAACTTAAAACTTACTTCAGTTTTTTCGTCAAATAGGTGCGCAACTCTTCAATCGAAGCATTGCGCAAGACAATCTTACCCTGTGCATCGGTAACTACGTTTTGAGGAATGGCGCGGATGCTGAATAAGTCAGCTGCAGCATTATTCCACCCCTTCAAATCGCTCATTTGCGGCCAAGTCAAACCATCTTTTGCGATGGCTTCTACCCAAGCTTCCTTATTGTCGTCAAAACTAACGCCTACGATTTCAAATCCTTTGGCATGAAATTCATTGTATAAAGCCACCAAGTCTGGGCTTTGCGCACGGCAGGGACGGCACCAAGAAGCCCAAAAATCAACCAAAACGACTTTACCGGCGACACTAGAAAGGGAAAGGGGTGTGCCTTCAGGAGTTGCCTGCGTCAATTCAGGAAGTTTTTTTCCAACGGAAACCGCTTCCAATTTGGCAATGCGCTCGGTCAACTTCACTACTTCGTGAGCTAATTTGTGATCTTCGTTAACGCTCGCCAATACCTTTTTTAAGGACTCTAAGTCGGCCTGATACAAGTAACGATTCGCTACAAATGCACCCAGAGCACCGTTGTTCTCCGCAAAACGAACCATGTCTTTTTCGTTTTTCTCGTAGATGGAATTGAAGCGCTGGGTCAAAGCTTCAGCGGTTGTCAAATCACCCGTTTGCATAGCACGACCGTATTCGCCTTCCATTTGACGGGCCTGGGTTTGAAAATCGGTTTGGCTTTTAGTAAATGCATACAGGGAATCGGCAAAGTCTGATCCCGAGAATTCAGGTGCAAAAGGAAGAATTGCAGCGTCGCCAGTGATTTCGATGGACTCCTTCCAACCGAATAGCATTACGGGTGGTTGAATGCCGTCGATTTGGACAAAAAAGATTTGCGGAGCTTCCAATTCCGCCTGCAATGTAACCCGACCGTCTTCCACCAAGGCACTGTCGAGGGCCTTGACGTTGTCGTCGGTGACTTGAACAAAACGAGCCCAAACTTTTCCGGTATCGGTTGGATTCCAGTTGGTTAATTCAACGGAAACTTCCATTTGGGACTGGCAGCTGGTCAGGAACAGGGCACCGACCGCCGCGAGAGGGAGCATAAAGCGTTTCATCCGACAAAGATACCGTCCTTACCTTTGATACATGAAGAAATTATTTTTGGGCATTTTAGCGGTTATGGGCTCGTACATGCCAACCTGGGCAGGAGAGGGAATGTGGCTTCCCTTTTTACTGCAAACCCGCGAAGCAGAACTCAAAAAAAGTGGATTGCGACTTACGGCCCGTGATCTTTACGATGCCAATCGAGCTAGCTTAAAGGATGCGGTTGTGCACTTCGGAGGATTCTGCACGGGTGAGGTGGTTTCGCAACAAGGGTTGATATTGACCAACCACCACTGCGGATACGATGCGATCCAATCGCACTCCTCGGTGGAAAACGATTACCTCACACACGGTTTTTGGGCCAAAAACCAAAAAGAAGAAAAACCCAATCCCGGTCTTTTTGTGGATTTCATCAAGCGCATGGAAGACGTTTCTGCCGCCGTGTTGCGGAATGTGACTCCTCAAATGAGCGAGTCCGAGCGGGAGGCGGAAGTAGCCAAAGCGGTAACAGCTCATTTGGCGGAACTTAAAAAAGTCCATCCGGAATATCTGTATTCCATCAAGCCCATTTACTACGGTTTGCAGTACATCTTAATTGTGTCGCAGCGTTTTTCCGATGTACGCTTGGTCGGTGCTCCTCCCAGCAGCATTGGCAAGTTTGGATCGGACACGGACAATTGGATGTGGCCGCGTCACACGGGTGATTTTTCCGTTTTTCGCGTCTACGCTGCTCCTGATGGAACACCGGCAGAGTATCGGCCCGAGAACAAGCCGTTGTACGTTGCAAATCCTTTAAAGGTTTCCTTGAACGGAGTCAAAGAAGGCGACTTTACGATGGTTTATGGCTTCCCAGGGCGAACGGAGGAATACTTGCCTGTTTCTTTTGTTGAGCACGCTGTGGAAGAACTGAACCCGGTTCGCATTGAAGTGCGCAAGCGCTTGTTGGGCACCTGGGACAGCGCGATGCGTGTGGATCCTGCTGTTAAGATCGCTTACGCCAGCAAGTACGCATCCTCCGCCAACGCCTACAAAAAATGGATTGGTGTGAATTTAGGCATGGGACGCACCGACGGTTTGCAACGTTTGGAAGAACGACAAAAATCTATGGGCACGGTTCCAGAAGAATTAAATGCATCCATGGCAGAGGCAGCCCCCCTTTTAACATCCCGAGAATTGTGGATGGAAGTCGTTGGACGCGGTTGGGAACTGGGGGCATTAGCAGCCTTAATCAACAGCACAGATAAACCGGATCAACTCAAGCAGGCGGTACGTGAATTTTACAAAGACTACCGGGCGGAATTGGACCGTCGAGCCTTTAAAAAAACCGCCAATTATTGGTTTCACGAGGCCTACCGCGTTAATCCTAATTTGCTCTTACCACCAGCGAACATTTGGGACGGATCCGTTAATCCGTTGTATACCGGATTGCTTTCGCAATCGGAAAAGTCACTAGAATTGTTGGATTCTGACTTCGAAAAATGGTTACTTGAAGCCAAGCAAGACCCTGCTTATCAAGTCTATACAAGCTTGATGGATTGGCAAAACAAGGTCCTTCTACCCGGCATTCGTGCATTTTCAAAATCCACTGCTGGACCTTTACGTCTGCACGCTCAAGCCTTCTTGCTCGGGCCCAATGCTTCCAATATCTATCCAGATGCCAATTCAACCTTGCGATTGGCGTCGGGAAAAGTGCTTCCGTATGAACCGTCGGACGGAATTGAATATGGATACCAAACTACTTTAGATGGTTATATGGCGAAGTACATTCCTGGAGATTACGAATTCGATGTGGATCCACGGGTTCGCAGACTCTATATGGATCGAAATTACGGCACTTATGCACTTCAAAACGGGCAATTGCCGGTGTGCTTCATCGCCAGCAACCACACCTCAGGGGGCAACAGCGGGTCCCCCGCGTTGGATGCTAAAGGGCGGTTGATTGGAATTAATTTCGATCGCGTTTGGGAAGGAACCATGTCGGACTATCGGTTCGACGAGTCTATTTGCCGAAATGTTATGGTGGACATCCGGTTTGTTTTGTGGACGATTGAAAAAGTAGGGGAGGCCCCGCATTTGGTTGCAGAAATGACGTTGGTAAAAGGGCGATGAGCCGTACTTTTGTGCCCGCAAACTTCAATCCCAAGCCATGAGTGTTCTGGTCAACAAAAATTCCAAAGTCATCGTTCAAGGGTTCACCGGTAAGGAAGGAACCTTCCACGCCGAGCAAATGATTGCCTACGGCACCCAAGTGGTGGGCGGGGTAACTCCGGGTAAAGGAGGGCAAATGCATTTGGATCGACCGGTATTCAACACCGTGAGTGAAGCAGTTTCCGCAACGGGTGCAGACGTTTCTATCTTGTTTGTACCGCCCGCCTTTGCCGCAGACTCCATCATGGAAGCTGCAGACGCCGGGATTAAGGTTATTGTGGCGATTACCGAAGGAATTCC
>CAYXHJ010000048.1:4038-9373 GCA_964464855.1 uncultured Owenweeksia sp.
GATTTCCGCCAAGAAATATGTTCAGGCCCGCAACTGTACGTTGATTGGACCCAACTGCCCCGGTATCATTACGGCAGGTGAGGCGAAAATTGGAATTATGCCCGGGTTTGTATTCAAGCCAGGCCGCATTGGCATTGTTTCAAAATCCGGTACACTCACGTACGAGGCAGCCGATCAAATCGTAAAAGCAGGCTTAGGCGTGTCAACCGCCATTGGAATCGGAGGTGATCCCATCATAGGCACCACTACTCAAGAAGCTGTTGCCTTACTGATGAACGATCCCGAAACCGACGGCATTGTTATGATTGGAGAAATTGGCGGCAATCTGGAGGCATTGGCAGGTGAATGGATTAAGGCCAACGGCACCAAGCCTGTCGTAGGCTTCATCGCCGGTGAAACGGCCCCAAAAGGACGTACCATGGGCCACGCCGGTGCCATTGTTGGCGGTGCCGACGATACCGCTCAAGCAAAGAAAGCTATTCTGCGTGCGTGCGGCGTTAGCGTCGTGGATTCTCCGGCGGAGATTGGCAAGCGCATGGCCGAAATTCTCAACAAATAAGGTACATGGCCGGCAAGGCCTTGTTCAACGGTGCGTGGATTGACTCCATTGAGCCGATTTTTCGGGTAACGGATCGTGCCGTTTTGTACGGTGACGGTGTTTTCGAAACCATTCGCTCTCACGGTACGGAGGGTATACGTTTTTGGGAAGCTCACTATTTCCGGTTGATGGCGAGCATGCGCCTGTTGCGCATGCGCATTCCGGATGATTGGAGTCCTGAATTTCTATTGAATCATCTTATCGAAGTAACGAAGGCTAACTCGTTAAATAACAGGGATGTTAGAATTCGTTTAAGTGTTTGGAGAAGTGGTGAATCAGGTTATGGAACGCGCAGTGTGGAAATTGATTGGTCCATTACTGCAAGTGACCTGGGAAGCAGCGAGTATTCCGAGGTAAATCCTTATTCTGCCGTTGTTTTTAAGGAGTTTACAAAAGCTCCGGGTGCACTGGCCAATTTAAAAGGACCTCATTCGTTTTTGTACACCCAAGCGGAGCGATTCGCGCTGGAAATGGGAGCTTCAGAATCATTGGTATTAACGTCAGACAATCGATTGCTTGAGGGCGGTAAATCCAATTTATTTTTAGTTTTTGGAACCGATTTAGTGACCGCTCCATTGACCGCGGGCTGCATTCGAGGTGTCCTTCGTGAGCAAGTAATAAAGCAAGCCAAAGCATTGGGATTCAATGTTCGGGAAGAAACACTTTCTCCGTTTGAACTGCAACGTGCGGACGAGGTCTGGTTAACAAACGCTGTTGTGGGACTGCAATCTTTGTCTCACTACAAGCAAACCAACTTTAAAAACGATTGGGCCACTCGATTGCGGCTCAATTTGGAAACAGCTTCTCGAGAATCCTCTTGGCTTTAAGGGTCCATGAAAAAACTACACGACGACCGAAAGGAGTACTGCTCCGGTGAACTTTTGGAGTCCTCGGCTCCCAAAAACCCGTTGGAACTCTTTGACGCCTGGTTTGAAGAACACCAGCGAGTCACTAAAATCGATGCAACAGCCATGACTTTGGCAACTGTGTATAACGGCATACCAGCCGCTCGCACGGTTTTGATGAAATCGTTTGGCCCAAAAGGAATTGATTTTTTCACCAATTACGCGAGCAGTAAAGGACGCGCCATTGCGGAGAATCCTAACGTTGCGCTCCTGTTTTTTTGGCCCCAACAAGAGCGTCAAGTTCGTATTACCGGCTGTGCGCATCCATTAACGTCCGAAGAAAACGATGCCTATTTTAATTCGCGACCATTAGAAAGCAGAGTAGGTGCTGTGGTTTCAGCTCAAAGCACGCCGTTATCCAGCCGCGATGTCTTGGAAGCACGCTTTGCACAGGAGTTGGAACGAGCCAAAAAACATGGAATAGAACGCCCGGATTCCTGGGGAGGCTTTCGCGTGGAACCCCATCAATGGGAATTTTGGCAGGGACGACCAAGTCGGTTGCACGATCGGTTGGTATATTCGCTAAATAGCAACAACGGCTGGAACCTGGAACGATTGAATCCGTAATGAAAGACACTGTAAAATTTGCCGTGGTGGGTTGTGGGCGTATTGGCATGCGTCATATTGAAACCGTTCTGAACCACAGTAAGGCTCAATTAGTAGCCACCGTGGATCCAGCGGGACGAAAAGAATTGGTGGGACAAGACTTATCTGCCGTGCCTCATTTCTCTACTCTGGATGAATTCAATTCTGCCAAGATTGAGGCGGACATTGTAAACATTGCAACCCCAAATGGATGGCATGCAAAGCAAGCCATTTCTTTATTGAAATCCGGATACCACGTTCTCGTGGAAAAACCACTGGCCTTATCCAAGGCCGACGCAGAAAACGTGTTGCACACGGCATTATCGTGTGGGAAACGCGTGTTTGCGGTCATGCAAAATCGGTATTCGCCCCCATCGGAATGGCTAAAAGGTTTGGTTGATTCCGGTGCACTGGGTCAGGTGTACCAAGTGCATTTGAATTGTTTTTGGAATCGAGACAATCGTTACTACCACCCCGGAGGGTGGCACGGTACAGCAGATATGGATGGCGGTACGTTGTTTACGCAATTCAGCCACTTTGTAGACATCCTTTACTGGGTTTTTGGCGACCTAACCCCGGTCTACGCCGAATTGGACAACTTCAACCACCAAGATTCCATTGATTTTGAAGATTCAGGTTCTGTGGTTTTTCGCTTAAATCAGGGTGGTATGGGTACCTTGAATTACTCTACGAGCGTGTGGGATGCCAATTTAGAGAGTTCTTTGACCGTGATTGCTGAGCATGGAAGTTTAAAAATTGCGGGGCAATACATGAATGAAGTGGTGCATTGTCACGTCAAGGACTACACGCTTCCGGAGCTTTTACCGAGCAATCCTCCGAACGATTACGGCGGGTACAAGGGGTCTGCGTTTAATCATCCTTTTGTTATTCAGAATTGCATCGATGTTTTAAATGGGGAAGGAGCTATTGGAACGAATGCTTTGGAGGGAATGAAAGTGGTAGACATCATTGAGCAGATCTATCGAATTGCTCGCTTCCAAAAACCATAGACGGCCTTGTTCGTGTAAATAGACGATTGCACCGATGCTAAATTAAAAGGGCCGCCCAATGGGCGGCCCTTTGCTTTCTCGTTGCGCAGTATTAGAGCTTTGCGCTCAATTCAGCACCTGGCTTAAACTTAGCAACGTTTTTAGCAGCAATGCTGATGGTCTTGCCGGTCTGTGGGTTGCGACCTTCACGGGCAGCACGCTTAGACACGGAGAAGGTACCAAATCCTACCAAGGAAACACGTCCACCGCTTGCCAAGGTGTTGGCAACGCCGTCGGTCATGGCTTCTAAAGCTTTTTTAGCTTGTGCCTTGGTGATACCTGCTTCTGCAGCAATTGCATCAATGAGTTCTGCTTTGTTCATTTTGGGTGATTTTTGAGTTAATAGTTCGTTCACACGTTCACAAATATAGACGTTTCCACAATCCGTGCAACCATTTGTGTGTTTTTTACACAATTTCATAAAATCCCTGCAACGGCAAGCCTCGAAGCAACTCCGCCACTTGCATGGGTCGCTTGCCTGGCCACTGAATGGACTCCAATTCCAAAGCTCCGTCCGGACCTTCAATCCACCACCGATCTCCCTCAATTCGATGCCTGGCTTCATTTGTAAACTTTTTATGTAAGTAATTACACTTAAGAATCTTAAATTCAATAATATCATTTATTTTGATTCGGGATAAAAACCCCGGAAATGGTGTCATTCCTCGGTAGGCATTATACCATGCCGCTGCTGATAAATGAACCGGTAGAAACTGGTGTTCTCGATGTATTTTTGGTGCAGACCAAGCGGAATCTACGGGTTGTGTTTTGGGGTGTAGCAGGTGTGCTTGGAGTCCATTCAACGTTTGCACGGCTAATTCACTTCCCATTTTTTGAAGCCTCAGGTATAAATCACCAGTTGTTTCATCTTTACCAATGGTTGTTTTTTCTTGCAGCAATATGCCTCCGGTGTCAATTTTATCGTCCAAGAGAAAAGTAGTTACACCGGTTTCTTCTCGACCTTGGTATACAGCCCAGTGAATAGGTGCTGCGCCCCGAAAGTCCGGAAGTAGGGAAGCATGCACATTAAACGTACCCAATGGGGGGAGGGACCAAACGGATTTGGGAAGCATGCGAAAAGCAACCACCACAAAGCAATCCGCTTTGAAGGACGCTAATTCAGCCAAAAATTGTTCATCGCGTAGGGACGTTGGTTGCAGTACCGGAATCGAATGCTCTTGGGCCCATTCTTTTACAGCGGATGTGCGCAACTGCAAACCTCTTCCGGCGGGTTTGTCGGGAGCAGTAACGGCAGCAAGAACCTCATGTTTTCCGCTTGTTCGAATTTCTTCCGCAGTAGCCACTGCGAAATCGGGGGTGCCAAAAAAAACTATGTGCATGATCCAGGTTACCAGGGTTAATGACAATAATATTCGCCTCGTTCGTTTCTATTCCACCAACCCTCCGTGATGCCTTGTCGAAGAAGGTCTGCTAAATGATCTTGATCCACGCCGCCCCATTCTTCAACTAGGGTTTGCGCTGTTGCCGGTGAGAGGCGGAGTCTACGTTTGAGCACGGATCGGGTGGAACGATCGGTTTTTGTCTTACAACGATCGCATTGTCCGCACGGAAAAGTATCTGTTTCCCCGAAATAATGCAACAAATTTTGGAATCGACAACCATCCGAATTGAAATAGCGCTCGACTGCTTCCCTTTTTTCCCGCATTCGGGTTAACCACGACTCTAAATTGGCACGGGGGAGGGGGAGGTGTCCCTCGGGTTCGCGGTAGTGCTGCCAATGAACTTGAGCCCGTCCCGGAGCGGCATGAAAATCAATTAGATTCAGAGCATGTAGTTTATGCAATTGCTGTTCGACTTGCGCCGATTGCATGCCCAGCCAGCGGCCCAATTCGCGGGTAGAAACCGATTGTTCCACTTGACCAATTCCCGGAAAATGCCGGGCCAAGTGGCTCAATAACGGTTCCGCCCAAGGTAAATGGTCCAAAGCTTCCAAGAGCTCGCTTCCCATTTTTAACAAACGCACCTTGCTGGTTCGGTCCCATCCGTCGGAAAAGGTGAAGGCGGCCATGCGTTCAAAAAAAGCCCCAGCAGCCAAAATCTTTGCCAATGGCCAATTCAAAAGTTTCGCCGCACGCTCCGCATCAAAAGGATGCGCTAAATGTCCTCGACCTACAGCAACTTGACCCTGACTCGCCACGGTCCTATAAAACGCCAAGGCCTCCTCCCATTGAATTTCT
>CAYXHJ010000049.1:0-7318 GCA_964464855.1 uncultured Owenweeksia sp.
TACGGTAGGGCTTGTGTTGCCCAGTACCGTGTCCATTGGGTGGCAGCAGGAAGGTACGGCCCCCATGCACGTGGGTTTTGACGTGAACTCGCCGCCCGTGGTGCCGAATGTGTACGGTGAACCCGGCATTTGGTATACCTCCTTGTACCAAGGCCGACTGCGCATGCGTCCGTTTTTCAACCAGCTTCCGCTGGATTTGCAGCTAGCGGAACGCCCCGCTCCGCTGGCCGCGCTTCGGTTGTATCCCAACCCCGGCCGCGATTGGTTGCGGGTGGAGGTGCCCGGCTTTGCCATTCGTGATTTGCATCATTTGGAAGTGTTTGACGCCCAAGGCCGCGTCGTTTATTCCGGACCCTACGTGCCGGAATTGGCAACGGCCCAGTGGTCCTCCGGACTGTATACCCTGCGATTGCGCACCGCCACGGGATTTTTTACCGCGCGCTGGAACCGAATCCCATGACCCCAACCCCCGATTTGTTTTCGAACGACCCTGCGTCGGACGACTCCTCTTTTTTGAACACCGGAGGGCACTCCGTAGAATCCGTCGACCCGCAGGAGTCCGAGGAGGCTGCCGCAGACGGTGAGGAGGAAGAAGAGCTGTTTGAGCATTTTCGATTTACGGCGGATGCCGGTCAGCGCCCGCTGCGGGTAGACAAATTCCTGTTCAATTTTCTCAACGGCGTTTCGCGAAACAAAATCCAACAAGCTGCGGAGGCCGGTGCGATCCGGGTAGACGGCAAGCCCGTCAAGAGCAACCACCGCGTTTTGCCGGGGCAAACGGTGGCCGTGGTATTGACCCGTCCGCCGCGCGAAATTGAGCTGCTCCCGGAAGATTTGAATTTGGAAGTGGTGTACCAAGACGCGGATTTTGTGGTCATCAACAAGCCTGCAGGCATGGTGGTGCATCCCGCCTACGGTCACTATTCGGGCACTTTGGTCAACGGTTTGATGCACCTGTTTCAAGAACTGCCGTTTACCTCCGACCGCGATCGCCCGGGACTCGTGCATCGGATTGACAAGAACACCAGCGGTTTGTTGGTGGTGGCCGTCAACGACTACGCCATGACCCACCTGGCAAAGCAATTTTTTGACCGCACCACGGACCGTCGGTACACGGCCATTGTTTGGGGCAACCTAACGGATGACGAAGGGACCATCACCGGCAACATCGACCGCAGCCTGCGCGACCGCAAGGTGCGCCAAGTGGTGCCCGACGGTTCCCGCGGCAAGCACGCGGTGACCCACTACAAGGTGCTGGAGCGCTTTGGGTTTGCGACGGTGGTGGAATGCAAGCTGGAGACCGGCCGAACGCACCAAATTCGGGTGCATTTCCAGTACATAGGGCATCCCTTGTTCAACGACTCCGAATACGGTGGCGACGAATTGCGCGCGGTACCGTATTCACCGCCCAACTTCAAGGCCTTTGTGCACAACGCCTTTGGCGTTTGTCCGCGGCATGCGCTCCACGCGCGCACCCTGGCATTGGATCACCCCAAAACGGGAGAGCGCCTGCAGTTCTCCAGCCCGTTGCCGGAGGATCTGCAAGCGCTCTTGGATAAATTTCGTAAGACTCAGGCGTACAATCCAGAGTAAGCCTCCGCGTAGCGCTCCAAAATGGCCTTTCGCTTCAATTTGAGCGTGGGGGTTAGTTGGCCGTCCGCAATGGTCCACTGCTCGGGACACAGGTAGATTTTTTTGACCTGTTCCCATTGCCCAAATTGGGCGTTGATGCGGTCCACATCCTTTTGGATGCGCGCCGCCACTTTGGGCAGTTGAACAACTTCCGCAGGCGAACCAAAGGGGAGTCCCTTGCGGTCGCAGTAGGAGCGAAGGAAGGCAAAGTCTGGCTGCACCAACAAGACGGGGTGCTTTTGATTCTCTCCGGCCACCATGCACTGCTCAATGAAGGGGGATTCCTTGAACACGTTTTCCATGTGCTGCGGCGCAATGTACTTGCCGCCGGACGTTTTGAAAATCTCTTTTTTGCGGTCCGTGATGCGCAAATGACCGTCTGGGTCGATCACGCCGATGTCGCCGGTTTTGAACCAGCCGTCGGGCGTAATGACCTCCGCGGTGAGGTCCGGGCGGTTGTAGTAGCCCATCATCAAGTTGGGTCCTTTGGCCCAAATCTCGCCGTCTTCGGCCAATTTCACCTCCACGCCGGAGATGACGGGTCCGACGGTTCCCAGTTTCATGCCGCCGTTCACCGGCAGGTTGACTGAGATGACTGGGGAGGTTTCCGTCAGGCCGTAGCCCTCTTGGATGCTCAGTCCCGCTGCTGCAAAGATCCGCGCCAGTCGCGGGTTGAGGGCGGCGGAGCCGCTGGCTATGGTCTTGACGTTTCCGCCCAGGGCCTCTTGCCACTTGCTGAAAATCAACTTGCGGGCCACCGCCAAGCGGGCCTTGTACCACGGGCTTTTGCCGTACAAATCAAATTCTTCCGCCAATTCCACCGCCCAGAAAAACAGCGCGCGTTTGGCGCCGGTGAGGGCCTTGCCCTTGTCCATGATGCGGTCGTAAACCTTCTCCAGAAGGCGCGGTACGGCCGTGAAGACGTCCGGTTTCACTTCGCGGATATTGTCTCCAATGGTCTCCATGTTTTCAGCGTAGTACACCCCAACCCCGGTGTAGAGGTAGAGGTAGACGAGCATGCGCTCGTAGCTGTGGCAGAGGGGCAGGAAGGAAACCGATTTGGCGTCGGGACCTACGGGAAGGCGCTCGCGCGAGGCGATGGTGTTGCTGGCGATGTTGCGGTGCGACAGCATCACCCCTTTCGGGGTGCCGGTGGTTCCGCTCGTGTAGATGAGGGTGGCGAGATCCATCTCGTTTACCGCGTCCATCCGGGTCTGAAGCAAATCGTCCACATCGGAAGCCGCTTGAGCGCCCAGGGCAATGACGTCGGCTACCGTTTGTGCGCCGGATACGGGTTCAAAGCAGTAAATGCCGCGCAAAGACGGTACTTCGTGGGCAATGCTCTGAATTTTCTCGTACAAAGCGGCGTCGGACACAAAACAGTAAACCGAGCCGGAGTCGTTCAAAATAAAGGCTGATTCTTGCGCGCTGATGCTGGGATACATGGGCACATCAATGCCGCCGGCCTGCAAAATGGCCTGGTCGCAGAGGTTCCATTCGGAGCGGTTGGTGGTGGAAATTACCGCAACGCGTTCACCGGGTTCCAAGCCCAAAGACATCAAACCCTTGGAAAATTGACGGGACTGCTGCACAAATTCAGCAGTGGAAAGGGCCTGCCACGCCCCGTTTTTCTTGGTGTTTAGGGCATCCGGGCGCGGGTGGTGCGTCAGGGCGTAGTAGGCAAAATCAAAGAGGCGCGTGGGTTGGCTCATGGCGCAAAGTCGGGATTAATTAGTGAAAGCTCGCAGGGGGCAGCGGGCGGTTTTCATCGTGTCTAAGATACACTTGTACGCCGTGTACCCAAGTGGATTGAACCGGAATTTGAAGCAATTGTTCCGTGGAACTCGCTTCCACCGGTTGGTCAAAAAAGGTGAAACTGGCCCAAAAGCCCGGAGCAATGCTGCCGCGTTCCTTTTCTTCGAAGGCCGCGTAGGCGGCGTCGTGGGTCATGCCTTTGAGGATTTGGGCGTCGGTGAGGCCCGCATTTCGGCCGGCTTCCCACGTGCGGCGCGGGTCCAGCGGCTCCACCGGTACGTCGGTTCCCATGGGAAGCACCGGACTGGCGGCGGCGAGGGCCGCGTAGCGGTAACCCAATGCGGCCAGGCGGTCGGCTCCCAAGCGTTCGTCGGCCCAGGGTAAATCCGAGGTGGCGTGGCACGGTTGGACCGAAGGCAGAACGCGCAAACTTCCCACGGTTGCAACATCCCAATCGCTCAGGAGTTGCGCGTGTTCAATGCGCCAGCGGTGGTTGTGCTGGGTCTCTTCTTTTAACACACGGCCGTAGAGGCGCAGCAGCATGCCGTTTGCGGAGTCACCGATGGCGTGGGTGTTCATTTGCCAGCCTTTGCGCAGCATTTCGCGCGCACCCCGTTCAAAGTGCCGCAAGGGGTAGAGCTGCAGGCCGTGGGTGTGCGGGGCGTCGGTGTAGGGCGCGCGCAGGAGCGCCCCGCGGGAACCCAAGGCACCGTCGGCATAAAATTTAAAGCTGCGGACGGAGAGGAAGTCCGTTTTGAGCGCGGCGCGATGACGCCAATAGCGGCGGTCTTCCGGACGGTCGGAAACCATGCCGTAAACGGGCATGCGCAGGCTTCCCGCTTGTTGCAGGCTGTCGATCAGCAGGAGGTCTTGGGTGGGTAAGCCGGCTTCGTGCACGGACGTGATGCCCAGGGCAAAGGCCTCCTTTTCCGCCCGGAACAGGGCGGCAATTTTGTCCTTTTGGCTGGGGTTGGGAACGGGAAGCAATTCCGTGGCGCGGTCCAAAAACAGTCCGGTGGTGGGGTCGACGGTTCCGCCGGCAACGGCATAGGGTTGCGTTGCGTTTTTGCGGTAGAGCGGGTCAATCAACGGGCCAGCAGCCAGGGCGGCGTGTCCGTCCACGCGCGTCAACACTACCGTTTGGTGGGGGTAGCGATGATCCCACGAGGTTCTGGGCGGCAGGGCGGACGACGTCCAGTCGTTTTGGTCCCAACCGCGTCCGAAGACTACGGATTGCTCCGGATGTTCGGCAACAAACGCATCCAAACGTTGGAGGCATTCTTCCCACGAGGCGGTACCGGTGAGGTCAACGGTTTGGAAGCCCAGCCCCCACGCCAAAAAGTGCGTGTGGGCGTCGATCCAACCCGGATAGACATGCGGGGCGGGTGCGGCGCGTCGTTTCCAGTTCGGATGGGCTTGGAGCACGGCATCCCAAGGGCCCACGCCAACAATGCGACCGTGCAGCACCGATATCCCTTGGTTTTCGCGCACGCTTCCATCGGCATGGTGCACCACAACGGGTCCTACGATCAAGCCAACTTCAGCATTGTTTGCCGGAGGGGTAAAGGGATGCAAAACGGCAGGACATGCGGTTGCCGGGTGTCCCGAAACAACGGCAAAACCGAATAGCGTCACAAACCCCAAAAGGAGGGGGAGGAGTACGGATTTCGGTTGGTTCCTTTGGAGGGTGTGGGCCACGAGCGTGTTGATAAATGCGGGTTAAAAAGAACCCCGTGAAGATAAGCGACCCGCCGCGAAGTGTTACCTTTGTGCCTTATTGAAAAATAAATCCATGCTGGACTCCTTCGCCCCTACAACCGTTGAGAACGCCAAAGAATTAGGTCTTTTGCCGGAAGAATACGCCAAGATTTGCGAGGTTTTGGGGCGTACCCCAAATTTTACCGAGTTGAGCGTGTATTCCGTCATGTGGTCCGAGCATTGCTCCTACAAAAACAGCATTGTTTGGCTCAAAACCCTTCCCAAGGAGGGCCCACATTTATTGGCCAAGGCCGGCGAGGAGAACGCGGGATTGGTGGACATTGGTGACGGTTTGGCGTGTGCCTTTAAAATTGAATCCCACAATCATCCGTCTGCCGTTGAGCCCTATCAAGGTGCAGCCACGGGTGTAGGCGGCATCAACCGCGACATTTTTACCATGGGCGCACGCCCCATTGCCCAGTTGAATTCGCTTCGTTTTGGGCGCATTGAGGACGAGCGCACGCAGTGGCTCCTCAAAGGGGTGGTGAAGGGCATTGGCAACTACGGCAATTCCTTTGGCATTCCTACGGTGGGTGGAGAGGTTTATTTCGACGACTGCTACCTTCAAAATCCCTTGGTGAATGCGTTCTCCGCAGGCATTGTCAAGGTGGGCGAGCAGCTTTCTGCCAAGGCACAAGGCGTTGGCAATCCCGTCTACATTGTGGGCTCCAGCACCGGTCGCGACGGCATCCACGGAGCGGCTTTTGCCTCCAAAGATTTGACCGAAGACTCCGCCAACGACATTCCGTCGGTTCAAGTGGGCGATCCGTTCCAAGAAAAGCTTTTGTTGGAAGCTACGCTGGAACTGGCTCAAACGGGTGCGGTTGCCGGGATGCAAGACATGGGTGCAGCGGGCATCACTTGCTCCACCTCGGAAATGAGCGCCGGAGGCGGCGTGGGCATGGACATCCATTTGGATCGTGTTCCCACACGCCAAGACGGCATGACCCCGTGGGAAATTTTGCTGTCCGAAAGTCAGGAGCGCATGCTGGTGGTGGTGAAGAAAGGCCGCGAGGCGGAAGTGGAAGCCATTTTCGCCAAATGGGACATTCACTGTGCAGAAATTGGAGTAGTTACCGAAGGTCCAGCTGTGCGTTATTTCTGGCACGGAGACCTGGTGGGTGATTTGCCTGCGGAATCTTTGGTCTTGGGCGGTGGCGCTCCGGTATACTACCGCGAATTCCGCGAACCGGCCTACTTCAAAAAATACCAGGAATTTGACCTTCAAAGCGTTCCCGTTCCGGAGGATTTGCGCGCTGTGGCCGAGCAAATTATTTCCCTACCCAATGTGGCGAGCAAGCGCTGGGTATACGAACAATACGACTCCATGGTGGGTACGGTGAACATGAGCACCAACGGACCGTCCGATGCCGCTATTGTCAAGGTTAAGGGAACCGAGCGTGCCTTAGCCATGACGGTAGACTGCAACAGCCGCTACGTGCACGCAGATCCGGAAGTAGGGGCCATGATTGCGGTGGCGGAGAACGCGCGCAACATTGTGTGCTCCGGCGGGGTGCCCACTGCCATTACCAACTGTTTGAATTTTGGAAATCCCTATAATCCAGAAGTTTACTGGCAGTTTGTGGGCGCCATCAAAGGCATGAGCCGTGCCTGCGAGCAATTCCAAACTCCGGTGACGGGCGGTAACGTTTCGTTTTACAACCAAACGGTTTTGGCAGACAAAACCGAGCCGGTTTTCCCCACACCCACCATTGCCATGATTGGTTTGGTGGAAGACAAGAGCCACGTAATGACCTTGAATTTCAAGGAAAAAGGCGACTTAATTTACCAATTGGGTACGTCGCGGGAAGATATTTCGTCCAGTCAGTACTTGGTGTACCACCACGGCATCACCGAGTCCCCGGCACCTTCGTTCAGCTTGGAGGAGGAGTTTGCCCTGCAGGAGCAGGTGAAGATGTTGATCCGTCAAGGAGTATTGCGCTCGGCGCACGACGTCAGTGAGGGCGGTCTGTTTGTGGCCCTGATGGAGTCCTCCATGGCCGGCAACCTAGGTTTTGACATCACCACGGATGCGGAAATCCGTACCGATGCGTTCTTGTTTGGCGAATCTCAGTCCCGTGTGGTGGTGACTGTGGCTCCGGACCCACCACTGACATCGTCACCAATGGGATCGCTGTTGTCGTTGGTGCCGTCATCCGTGGATTCGCCAGTG
>CAYXHJ010000049.1:7328-9345 GCA_964464855.1 uncultured Owenweeksia sp.
GACTGTCGCGCCGGCCCAAGAGGAAGCGTTTAGTGACCTGATGATGCTGAATGGAGTGGAATTTGATCTATTGGGCCACGTGACCAAGGGTTCCATCCGCATCGACGACGAGGAATGGGGCCACGTTTCGGAGTACAAGGACCGTTACGACAACGCCCTGCATCGTGCTTTGGGCGCTGCGTGAGGTATTTTTAAGGCTTGAAAAAAAGGGCGGACCCAACGGGTCCGCCCTTTTTTATTTGCACAGGCGCTCGTGCTCCGGCGCTCGATTTACGGCTGAAACAGTCGACCCAACCCCACCAGCACGTCCTACTATCCGCGCAGTACGGCTCCTGCGGCTTGGAGTTTTTCGACGATGCGCTGAATGGCGTGATCCACAGCCCCATCCTTTAATGTTGCGTTCCGGTCCTGAAAGGTCAACCGAAGGCCAAAGGAGGTGTGTCCCTCGGGCAGGTTTTTGCCCGAGTAGACGTCGAATAATTGAATGTTGGTCAGTGTTTTTTCCTTGGTGGAACGGCAGGCGGCAACCAAGGTTCGGTACGCAACGTCGTTGGGGACCAAAAGCGCTAAATCCCGCTCCGAAGCTGGGAATTTGGGCGGCTCCACATATTTCTTCTGGACTCCAGATGCTTTTTTAGCCAACATTCCCCAATCCAGCTCCGCCACCCAAACGGGGCCTTCCGCGTCCGTTGCGCGCAACAGGGCGGTGGCGGCCATGCCCAGTACTCCCAAGGGGGCGCGGTCCAGGAACAGGGCAATCCCTTCGTCCACAAGACCGGGGGCACCTGCTTCCGTCAGGGGTTCTTCGGAATAGCGTTCTTCCAATCCCAATTGAGCCAAAAGTCCGAGTATGGCGCCTTTCAGAGCGGAAAAACCGCCCGGCCGCGTCCCCCACTGCCAGTGGGGCGCGGCCCACTCGCCCCGCAGGGCGAGTCCCAATCGCTCGCCTTCGGCGAGCGATTGGGCATTTTCCTCCTTGCCCTTCAAAACTTTTGGCAACGGCAAGGCAGGCGCAGACGCCGCCCAAGGGGTTTCGGACGTCGGGTCCAATTTTCGGTACACCCGACCCAACTCAAACAACAAAAGATTGGGCTGTTGGCGTTTGACGTTGTAGGCGATGGACTCCACCAAGCCAAACAGCAAGGTGGGGCGCAAAATGCCGAGGTCTTGGCTCAAAGGATTGAGAACTTCCACCGTAGAACCTTGTGGGAAAGCCGGATGATTCGCGGCGTAGGCCGCACGGGTTAAGGAGTTGTTGTAGGCTTCAAGGGCACCGTGGGCCACCAAATAGGAAGAAGCAGATTGGCGCAATCGGTCCGCACTCAATCGGGGAGTGGGCGCCAGGTGCACGCGCATTCCGTCCGGGAACGGAATTTCGTTCAAACCATAAATGCGCAGCAATTCTTCGGTCAAGTCCGCTTGGCGAGTGACGTCCCAGCGGTAAGCAGGAACCTCAACCGTCCATTCGTCGGCCGTTACGGGAGACACAACACGGATGTCCAGCGAGCTGAAAATGGAGGCCTGCACTTCGTTGGGTACGGTGTGTCCCATCAGTTTTCGCGCTTTTTCCGGAGAAAACAGCACGGTGCGTGGAGCCAGTACGGCGGCGTCTGCGGCCGCGGCTTCCGCCACAGGGGCCAGGCGTGCGTCCGGGCAGGTTTGGCGAATCAGGTCCACAAAGCGCTCCAGGGCGGTATGGCCCAGGGTGGGGTCAACCCCGCGCTCGTAGCGGAAGGAAGCGTCGGTGTTTAGGGCGTGACGCTTGGCTGTTTTGCGCACGGCACTGGGGGCAAACCAGGCAGATTCCACCACGATGCGTTCGGTGGTGGGTTGAACGCCGGAATTCAATCCGCCAAACACACCCGCTAGGCATAAGGCGTTGTGGGCGTCGGCAATGACCAAATCGTCCGGGTGCAGGGTCCGTTCCTTCTCGTCCAAGGTGGCCAATTTTTCTCCGGGTTGGGATCTTGAACTCGTTGCAATTGAGTTTTTTGATCTGCACTTAAAGCCACAGGAT
>CAYXHJ010000050.1:0-2138 GCA_964464855.1 uncultured Owenweeksia sp.
ACCAGAACGTCGAAAAAATCACCCTTTTTCTCCTGGGAATTGCGGCCGCTTTGTTGCTCATTTCGGTAACCCTCATCCACAACAGCATTCGATTGAGCATCTACGCCAAGCGATTTGTCATACGCACCATGCAGTTGGTGGGCGCTACCAAAACCTTCATCCACCGTCCATTCTTGCTTCAAGGGCTTCAACTGGGAGCCTTGGGCGGTGCTGCAGCTTCCTTGCTCTTGGCGGGCTTGTACCAAGGACTCACGTCCTGGGCGCCGGAAACCACACCCTTCCTTACTTGGGGCACCTGGGCCGTTGTTAGCGCCGGACTCGTGCTGTTGGGTTTGCTCATTGCGTTAAGCAGCACCTTCCTCGCCGTTCACAAGTATTTGCGTTTGCACACCGATAAACTATACGCCCAATGAAATCCACTTTTCTGTTCGACCGCACCTCCTACCTGCTTTTGGCCGGTAGCGTTTTGTTGATCTTAATCGGTTACTTCCTCATGCAGGGCGGCGGTTCCGACGACCCCAACGTGTACAATCCGGAGATGTTCAACGCCCAGCGTTTGGTGGTTGCTCCCGGTTTGGTTTTGGCCGGCTTGGGCGTTGCTCTGGTGGCTTTGTTGCGCCGTCCCGCTGCACAGAACTGAGGATGGAAGCATTGATTCAAGCCTTGCTTTTAGGCATTGTACAAGGACTTACGGAATTTTTACCCGTCAGCTCTTCCGGTCATTTGGAATTGGGGAAGGCCCTTTTGGGGTACGACGCCGAAGCATCCGAGAGTTTGTTGTTCACCGTTGTGGTGCACGCGGCAACGGCCTTGAGCACGGTTGTTGTGTTCCGAAAAGACATCGGCAAAATTTTGACCGGCTTGGTCAAACGCGATGCGGACGACCTAAACTTTGCCGGAAAAATCATCCTTTCCATGATTCCAGCAGCGGTGGTGGGTTTGGTGTTTTTGGATCAATTGGAAACCCTATTCAATGGACAAATTGTCTTTGTGGGCGCTATGCTGCTCCTGACGGGTGGGCTTTTACTGTGGGCCAACAAGGCCAAAAAAACACACAAAAATGTAGGTTATTTGGATGCTGGCTTGGTGGGCATTGCCCAGGCCATCGCCATTTTACCCGGCATTTCCCGCTCCGGTGCCACCATTGCTACGGCCGTACTTTTGGGCATTGACCGCGAAAAAGCAGCGCGCTTTAGTTTTTTGATGGTCGTTCCGTTGATTTTGGGCAAAATGCTGGTGGATACCAAAAGCTTGGTAGAAATGGGATCGTCCGGAACCACCGACGCTCTGCTGCCGTTGTTGGTTGGTTTCGTAGCGGCCTTTTTCACGGGACTTTGGGCGTGCCAAGCCATGATTGCTTTTGTTAAGAAAGCAAAACTCTCCGGCTTTGCGGTATATTGTTTTGTGGTTGGCCTCCTGGCTTTGGGAACCGCTTGGTTTTAAACCCTTTGGAGCCAAACTAGTTGCTCCACGTCGAACTTCCCCCCAATCCACAATCCCCCAGAAACATCCGCAAACGTGGATCCCCAACGGTTCGAAATTCCCCAAACCCAGGAAGAGCTGCAGGCCGGTTGGGTTTTTGCCGTGGACAAGCCGTTGGAATGGACTTCGTTCGACGTCGTCAATAAGCTCAAGTACGCCCTTCGGCGTGCGTACGGCCTCAAAAGCATCAAAATTGGTCATGCCGGCACGTTGGACCCGCTGGCTACCGGCGTTTTAGTGGTCTGCGCAGGCAAGGCCACCAAGCGTATTGAATTGGAAATGGCGGGCAGCAAAGCTTATCGTGCCCAGCTAAAACTGGGCTTCACCACCCCCTCCTACGACGCAGAAACCCCGGAGGAGTTGTTTGCCGGGGCGGTGGTTCCCCAAACCAGGACGGATTTGGATAGGACGCTGCCCAACTTCCGGGGTACCATTCAGCAACGCCCGCCCGTGTTTTCCGCTTTGAAAATTGGTGGCCAAACCCTCTACAAACTCGCACGAAAAGGCCAGGAGGTGGAAATCCCACCCCGGCCGGTAGTGATTGAATCGCTTGAAATAGAGTTTTTTGACCCTTCCATTGGGCAGGTTGAACTGTCCGTTGAATGCGGAAAAGGCACCTATATACGGTCGTTGGCGCACGATTTGGGCCAGGCCTG
>CAYXHJ010000050.1:2148-9286 GCA_964464855.1 uncultured Owenweeksia sp.
TGCGGGGCCTACCTCACCGCCCTGCGACGCACCCGCGTAGGACCGTGGACGGATTCCCAAGCGTGGGTTCTGACCGACTTGCTGGACGTCCTACACCAGAAAGAAGCGTCTCAATCCGCCGAGTAACCCGCACCCGTCTTAGGAATCAATTGCGCATGAACCCCCACCCAAAAGGCGTCGGGCTGAATTCATTTTGCGAAATGCGCGCAATTGCTTGACAAGCCCCCCTTCAAAATGGTACCTTCGCGGCATGAAAATGAAGCTTTCCCATTTCCACTACGATTTGCCGCAAGAACAAATCGCCCAACACCCCGCACCGTTCCGCGACGACGCTCGCCTGATGGTGGTCCACAAAGACACCGGGAAAATTGAGCACCGCCTCTTCAGCGATCTGGTGGACTACTTCAGCGAAGGCGACTGCCTGGTTTTGAACAACACCAAAGTATTTCCCGCCCGCATGTGGGGCAATAAGGAAAAGACCGGCGCCCTCATTGAAGTTTTCTTGCTTCGTGAATTGAATTCCGAGAGCCGACTTTGGGACGTTTTGGTGGATCCTGCGCGCAAAATCCGAATCGGAAACAAACTCTATTTCGGCGACGACGATTCCCTAGTAGCAGAAGTTATTGACAACACCACCTCCCGCGGCCGCACCCTGCGTTTCCTGTACGACGGTTCCTACGAAGAGTTCCGTCTAAAACTTCGCGAGATGGGCGAAACCCCAATTCCCAAGTACATTGAACGCCCACTGGAGCCCGAGGATGAAGAGCGTTACCAAAGCATTTTCGCCGAGGTAGAAGGCGCCGTAGCGGCCCCCGTAGCCTCCTTGCACTTCAGCAAAAACCTATTGAAGCGTTTGGAAATCAAAGGGGTCGACTTGGCCAAAATGACCATGCACGTGGGTTTGGGTACGTTCCGAAACGTAGAAGTGGAGGATTTGTCCAAGCACAAAATGGATTCCGAACAGTTTTGGATTTATCCAGAAACGGCTGAGGCGGTAAACAAAGCCAAAGCCCAAAGAAAGCGTGTATGTGCCGTGGGAACCACCGTCATTCGTGCGATGGAAAGCTCCACCACCACCGAAAATGGAATCAAGCCAACCTCAAGCTGGACCAACAAGTTCATTTTCCCTCCGTACGAGTTCAAGGTGGCGGACAGCCTGCTGACCAACTTCCACGAGCCGCAATCCACCTTGCTCATGCTGACCAGCGCTTTTGCCGGTCATGAATTGACCATGGAGGCCTACAACACTGCGGTCAAGGAAGGGTACCGCTTCCTGTGCTACGGGGACGCCGTGCTGTTCCTGTAAATTAGAAGCGCGCCAAAAATCAACACCCCGGTCGCCTCGCAGAGGCGACCGGGGTGTTGAATTATTGTCCGTTGTGCTTCTTATGTTGGCTGATGTGTTCGATATGTTGACTGTTCGGCTCGATTTATTGGCTGTTGTGCATGCTTTATAGACAATTGTGCTTGACTTTTAGATCAGAAAAAATTGCCAACAATCTCTATTTCAATCCAATAAACTCAATCCAAGCGCACTTCAGGCAACTCACCTCAGCGTTTTTTAGGCAATAAAAATCCGACTTTCACCCCCGCTTGCACATAGGGCAACGCCGACCATTCCGGAGCATTTAAAATCGCGACCGTCTCGTTGAACGCATTGAACTGCTCCTGCCCCTCTGCGCGATACGTGCGGCGCATGCCGGCTCCCATCGAGAAATCCATCACCCAACGTTCCGCAGACCGCACCTGGTAGCCTACGAGTAAGCCGGCGTCTGCATAATTCCGAAACGGACGGATGGTCTGCAGCGTCGTGCCACCCCCTGTATTCGTCTCCGTAAATTGAACCTTGTCCGCGTACGGACGGAACTGCGCTTGTCCGCCCAAATACCAACCGTTTTGAAACGCCGGTTTTTGAAAAAAGTACTTTCCTTGCACCAACCCTCCCAACTTCCACGAGTATTCAGCGGACAACGATGAAATTCCCGGGTGCGCCGGCCAGATGCTCTCCCGCCAAAAGTTTCGGTGCGTGGCTTGCACCCCCACTTCCCAGCTCCACTTTTTTCCGGCACGGTATTCGTACGAAAGCGGGTATGCGCCAACGCTCCACGCACTTGGGTGAATCTTTACAGCCGACCGGTACCGATCCCGCAGTGGGGATGCCGCCAACTTCTCCAGGTAGCTTAGCTTCCGATTGGGCTCGGTGGTTTCTGCCGACCGCGTTTCGGCCGACCGTGTTTCAGGTTGCGTACTTTGCGGAGCCCGTCCCGTTGGAGAAATCGTCCGTTTTTGCATCTGAATCACCTGACCTTCGGCCGAAAACCAACCCAACACGGCGCAAAGAACCCCGCCCCAAATCAACCCGCATCCTTTCATACCTTCGTTCTTGAATTTCGCACCATGAAAACAAATGTATTGCACCGCGTCTTAGCGGTCTTCCTGGTTTTGTTCTCGCTTCAATTATCGGGCCAAAATAAAACCAATTCAACACCGGCATACGTGCAGTGGGCTCCCGCATACCGCCTGAATCAATTGCGCGTTCAAGGCCTAGTTGGGACGGACCGCGGACACTACTACACCGTGGGCACGCGGGCGATTTTGGCCAAGCCAGATCGCGTTTTGGTGGCCAAGTACCAGCGCGGTACCGGATTGCAGGAATGGCAGACCGAAGTAGAAGGTTTTCGCTACCAAGGTCGGATTGCGCGCTTGACTACCGTTCACGTGGTGCGCGGCGAATTCTACCTCTTTTACCAGGCCTATTCGGCAGCAGAACGTGCCCGGAGCTTGCTCTTGGTCAAGGTCGACTCCACCGGCAATCCGGGTAAGGTAGTCCCATTGGATAAAATTGACTCCCGCGCCCTGGTAGAAGCCAACGTGGACGTCGTGTGGAGTCGGGATTCCAACTTGTTTGGCGTTTATTCCGAGCCCGCCAAGCAAATTGTGAACCGCGAAGCGGAGGTGCAGGTGGTGGTGTACAACCGAGATTTGGACGAACAATGGCGCACGCGTTTTGGGCTGCAACGCCGCAATGCCTTTTTTACCGTAACGGGCAAGGCTCTGACCAATTCGGGTGATTTTTACTTGGTGGGGTACAAGAACCCAGACATCCGCGAGGGCGAACGGTGGACCTTTGGTGGGGCCAATCGGGATTACCTGCTGTACCGCTTCCAAGGCAAGCGCGTGGACGCCGAAGAAGTTGATTTGGGGTTGAAAGACGTTTTTGTGGTGAGCGGTGTGGGGTTGCAAGTTGACCGAAACCCCAATGTACTGGACGTTTGCGGGTTTTATTCGGACCGACGCTACGGTACTACCACCGGCGCGTTTTATTTTACGCTGAATACCGAAACCCTAGACCCCATCACCACCTCGTTGGAACCGTTCAGCGAGGAACTCAAACGCGGCATGTCCATTGGCTTGCGCGGACGCGGGAAGCGCCCGGTGCAAGCAGATTTTCAATTCCGGGATTTCATTCGTCGGGCCGACGGTGGTTCCTACGTGGTTGCTGAGGTGTACTACTTTACCGTGCAGCAAATCACCAATTCCCGCGGACAAGTGGTGCGCACGGACTACATCTATTCCTATTTGGACGTTGTGGTGTTGAGCATCACGCCGGATGGAAAAGTGGAGTACATGGCCTTGGTGCCCAAGCAGCAAGTGACGCGCAACGACAACGGTCGGTACTCTGGATTGCTCTGGACCGTGCGCGATTCGGATTTGGTTTTGGTGTACAACGACGCCCGCAAGAACGAAGCCCGTTGGGCCACCAACCGCCCCATGCGCATCATGACCAACGCCTTTTCGGGGCAGCTGGTTGCCGCGGAATTAACTGCCGCCGGGGAGTTGCACTACCACGTCCTTCAGGTGAACCGAAAAGGCCGCTACCGGCCCATGCCGCGTTATTCGCGGAGCTTCAACGGAACACAAGGGGAAGCAGTGCTCTTTTCGTTCCAAGGCAACCGCGTGGTCTTTGGCGAGTTCAACAGTCGGACCCTTCCGGGTGCCGCTGCGGCTCCGTCCAATGAACCGGAATCCGACGAATCGAACCGTTGATGCCAAGCGTTAAAGACATTCGTTCCTTGTCCCGGGAGGACTTGCGGACGTGGATGAAGGAAGCCGGCGAAGCGGTGTTTCGCGGCGACCAAGTGTACGACTGGCTTTGGACCAAGCAGGCGTCCAGCTTTGAAGCCATGACCAACCTGTCCAAGGAACTCCGCGCGCGTTTGGAAGTGGATTTTGCCTTTCCGCAGCAATCTTTGGCCACCGTTCAACGCAGTGCGGACGGCACCCTCAAAAATGCAGTGAAGTTGCACGACGGCTTGGTGGTGGAGAGTGTGTTGATTCCTACCGAGAAGCGCATCACGGCCTGCGTCAGCAGCCAAGTGGGCTGCAGTTTAAATTGCGCGTTTTGCGCCACGGCCAAGCTCAAACGCATGCGCAACCTGGAACCGCAAGAAATATTTGACCAGGTGGTGACCATTCACCGCCAAGGATTGGAGGAATTTGGAAGACCCCTGACCAACATTGTGTTCATGGGCATGGGCGAGCCGTTGCTCAACTACCCCAATGTTCTTTCTGCCATTGAGCGCATCACGGCGCCAGACGGTTTGGGTTTGTCTCCCAAGCGCATCACATTGAGCACCGTCGGGTTGCCCAAAATGATTGTGAAGATGGCCGACGAAGGGGTAAAGTTCAATTTGGCGGTCAGTCTGCACAGCGCCCGGAACGAGGTGCGGTCGTCGATGATGCCCATCAACGAAGTTTCGCCCATTGAGGAGGTGGTGGCAGCACTGCAGCATTGGTACCGGCTTACCAAGCGTCGAATCACCTTTGAGTACGTGGTTTGGAAGGGAATCAACGACGGTCCGGAGGACATCGCTGCGCTGGTGAAGGTGTGCAAAAAGGTGCCGTGCAAGGTGAACTTGATTGAATACAACGCCATTGGTGATCCACACTTTCAGCAAGCAGAACCGGCCGCACTGGAGGCCTACCAAAGGGCTTTGGATGCAGTGGGTGTGGTGGCCAAAGTGCGTCGGTCGCGCGGCAAGGACATCGACGCAGCCTGCGGCCAACTGGCGAATAAGTAGGGGAAGTACCGGCAATCGGCCGCGTCCTACAGCGGGCGCATCAAGCGTTCCGGCCTCGGTACTTCCGCGGACCGAAGGCGACCATCGGGCGCCTTTGCGATGTACCTTTGCACCAAGCAAACAACCCATGGACAAACAGGCCATTTTGGACGCGCTGAAGACCGTGAAAACGGCCAGCGGACAATCGAATATCGTCGACGCCGGACACGTTCGCAACCTCCAGATTTTTGGAGACGAGGTGGTGGTGGACGCCGTAGCGGACCGCGCTGCGCTGCACCTAAAAAAGAAGTTGGAAGTGGACATCCTTACGGCCATCCACACGCACGTGCACCCCAAGGCCAAAATCAAGGTCAATCTGACGGTTGAAGCCCCTGCGGAGACGGAAGCGCAGCGCATTCGCGGCGAGGCCATTCCGGGGGTACAGCACATTGTAGCCGTTGCCTCCGGCAAGGGCGGTGTAGGCAAGAGCACCGTGACGGCGAATTTGGCGGTTGCCCTGGCAGAGATGGGATTTTCTGTGGGTGTGGTGGACGCGGACATTTACGGCCCGTCCATGCCTTTGATGCTGGACGCGGTGAACGAGAAGCCCGGCAGCATTGAGGTAGATGGAAAGCGCTTGATGGAGCCCGTGTTTACGCACGGCGTGAAATTGATGAGCATCGGATTTTTTGCGGGAACGGACCAAGCGGTGGTTTGGCGCGGAGCCATGGCCACCAAGGCACTGACCCAAATGCTGAAAGATACGTACTGGGGCGAGTTGGATTTTCTGTTGCTGGATTTACCCCCGGGAACGGGCGACATTCATTTGAGCGTGGTGCAAGCCGTGCCGGTTTCCGGTGCCGTAGTGGTGAGCACGCCGCAGCCGGTGGCCTTGGCCGACGCCCGCAAGGGGGTCGGCATGTTTCGAATGGAAGCGATTGGCGTACCGGTGTTGGGTTTGGTGGAAAACATGGCCTATTTCACGCCGGCGGAGCTGCCCAACAACAAATACTACCTTTTTGGGCAGGGCGGCGTTCGGCGTTTGGCCGACGAGGTTCAGGTGCCGTTTTTGGGGGAGGTTCCGTTGGTGCAGAGCATCCGCGAGGCCGGCGACGTTGGCCGCCCGGCTGTGCTTCAGACCGAGGGTCCGGCGCGCGAAGCCTTCGTGCGCATTGCGCGGGAGACCGTCGATTCGTTGGCGCACCGCGTTGAAAATCTTCCGCCCACGGAAGCCGTGCGCATCACCACCATGGCCGGTTGTACCCCCAGCATCCGCAAAAACGACTAAAGCACATGGAAACACCTCTTTCGCTGCACGAGCGCGTCCTCCAGGCCCTGGACGAAATCCGTCCGTTCTTGGTCAACGACGGGGGCGATGTGGCGTTGGAATCCATTGAAAACGGCGTTGTTCCCATCCGCTTCGTGGGGGCCTGCAAGGGCTGTTCCGTCAACCGAATGACCCTGCGCTCCGGCGTGGAAATGACCGTGAAGAAATTCGCTCCGGAAATTCATTCCGTGGTCAACATCGACGACGAACTTTTGTAGCATCGCGTCATGAAATCAGAGGTGGTTGTTCTTTTTGCGGGGGATTCCGGCGACGGTATTCAGCTCATGGGCAATGCGTTTGCCCAAGAGGCAGCCCACGAAGGACACGCCGTTCGCACCTTCAGCGACTTTCCGGCGGAAATCCGAGCGCCTCAGGGATCGGTAAGCGGCGTTTCCGGTTTCAAGCTGCAGTTTGGTGGCGATTCCGTCCACACACCCGGCGATCAGGCCGATGTGCTGGTGGTCATGAACGCGGCGGCCTACAAAAAATACCAAAATGCGCTCAAGCCCGACGGTTTGGTGTTGGCCAATGCCAGCGGTTTTGACGGCAGAAATGCTGCCCTTGCAGGCTACGCGAACGGCGAAGACCCTTTGGAGGCTGTACGCGCCAAGTACCGAACGGTGGCGGTGGACGTGCGCAAACACGTTAGCGCAGCGTTGGTGGAATCTTCTTTGACCACCAAAGAACGGGACCGCACCAAGAATTTCTTTGTATTGGGCTTGTTGAGCTGGATGTATCAGTTTCCGCAGGA
>CAYXHJ010000051.1:0-2436 GCA_964464855.1 uncultured Owenweeksia sp.
TTTGGACGTACACTCCGGACGGGTGGCTCGAGCGTTGGGTTTGTTGCAACGAACCGCAACGGATGCGCGGGCCGTACTGGAATTGGATGCCGCATTGCGCCAGATGGACCCCAGCGATCCCGTAAAATACGACTACGCCCTTTTTGGCATGGGGGTTGAAGGCCTCCTGTAACGCACGATTTTCGTACGACGATCTGAGGTACTTTAGACCCATGGAAAAGCGCATTCCTTTAGCAGAGCGACGCAGGCCGCAGCAATTGGCGGATCTGGTGGGACAAAGCCACCTGGTTGGGGAACGCGGAGCGTTGACGGCGTCCATCCAAACCAAACGCCTGCCTTCTCTCCTGTTTTGGGGCCCTCCGGGGGTTGGAAAGACCACCTTGGCCTTGCTTTTGGCCGGCGAAACCGGAATGGGTTTTACGGCCTTGAGCGCCATATCCTCGGGAGTTAAAGAAGTTCGTGAAGTCCTGCAGCAAGCGGAGCAAAATTCCCTTTTTCGCTCCACCAACGGTCATTTGCTGTTCATCGACGAAATTCATCGGTTTTCTAAAGCGCAGCAAGATGCTTTGCTGGCCGCCGTCGAAAAGGGGGTCGTAACCTTGGTGGGCGCCACCACGGAAAACCCAAGTTTTGAGGTCATTCCTGCCCTACTTTCTCGATGCCAATTGTACGTTCTGCAGTCGTTGAGCGATGCAGAGCTGCAGCAACTGGCGGAACGCGCCTTGGCAGAGGATGAATACCTGCGCTCGCTCAACGTTGCGGTGCAGGAATGGGAAACCTTGGTTGCCTTGGCGGGAGGCGACGGCCGTAAAATGCTCAACCAAACGGAATGGGTGTTGGAGCAAGCCGCCGGGCAAAACGTGAAGGAGTTGACCAACGAATTTGTGGCGTCGGTGGGTACCCGCATGGTAGTGCACTACGACAAAGGAGGCGAGGCCCACTACGACTTGGCATCCGCGCTCATCAAGAGCATTCGCGGGTCGGATCCCGATGCGGCTTTGTACTGGGCAGCGCGCATGTTGGCGGGTGGGGAACCTCCTCATTTCATTGCGCGACGGTTGTTGATTTCTGCGTCCGAAGACATTGGAAACGCCAATCCCAATGCCTTGGTTTTGGCCAACGCCACTTTTGATGCGGTTGAAAAACTAGGCATGCCGGAGGCGCGCATACCCTTGGGACAGTGCATTGTTTATTTGGCCTCGTCGCCCAAATCTAACGCCTCCTATTTAGCCATGGACGCTGCACTTGCTGCGGCGGAAGCGACGGCGCAAACTTCCGTCCCCCTGCATCTTCGAAACGCCCCCACTCGGGCGATGAAGCATTTGGGGTATGGGGCCGACTACGCCTACCCACATGATTTTCCCGGACACTTTACTCCACAAAACTACTTTCCGGACGGGAACCATCAGAAGGCGTACTACAAACCGGCCGACAATCCCAAAGAACAAGAATTTTTAAGATATTTAAAGTATTGTTGGCCAGAACGTTATTAGACTCAAATCAATAATTACTTGATTTGAATCAACAACTCCGTTCGACGGTTCAACGCCCGCCCTTCGGGAGTGGCGTTCGTGGCCACCGGACGATCTGGGCCATATCCCTTGGCTTCCGTTCGAGCGGCGGGTATTGCGCGGTCCACCAAAGCTTGTTTCACCGCATTGGCACGCCCTTGGCTTAAGTTGCGGTTGTAGGAGGCTGACCCTTGATTGTCTGTGTGCCCTTCCAAAACCAACGAAACGTTTGGATTGACCACCAGCCAGCGGGCTAAGGCATCCAATTCGCTGGCTGCTTCGGGATTGATTCGAGTAGAGTCCGTGTCAAACAACACATTTTGCAGCACCAATCGTTGGTTGTTCTCCAAGGGCATCAGACGGTAGGTCTTTTGGATGCGGGCGCCCACTGCGCTGATTTCCAGACGGTCGGATACCAGGCTGTACCCGGGAGCAGAAATTTGCAGCGAATAGGACCGATTGGGCAACAAGCTGGTGCTGTAGCTGGTGCCGTCAAAAGCCGTTCCTTGGAACAGTCGGTCTGCCTCCAAGCGCCAAGCGGCGTTGAGGGTCTTGCCGGTTTTGGCGTCCAACGCAACCGCCTCAAACCACTGTATGGGCTCCGGTTGCACTTCGCGGGGAAGTCCGTACCCAAAAAGTCGAATGCCGCGATTCTCGTACAATCCGCCCCTTCCCATGTAGCCCGTTTTTCCGTCCGGTGAAACCGCCAGGCCAAAATCGTCCTGGGGGCTGTTGAGGGGGTAGCCCATGTTGGTGGGGGCACCCCAGCTGCCGTCGGGTTGTCGGCGGGAGACAAACAGATCCAATCCCCCCATGCCGGGATGTCCATCGGAGGAGAAGTACAAGGTGTTGCCGTCGGCATGCAGACGCGGGCACAGGTCGTTGTACGGAGGATTGACGGGGCCTGGCAACGGTTTGGCCCGAC
>CAYXHJ010000051.1:2446-5353 GCA_964464855.1 uncultured Owenweeksia sp.
GCTCCGGAGCGCGCACAAACAAAAGCATCCGCCCGTCCGAAGACAAGGTAGGTTGTGTTTCCCATTGGGGCGTGTTGATGCTGTCTCCCAAGGAAAAAGGTTCGGACCAACCTCGTGCTGTCCATACTGCACCGTACAAATCGCAGGATCCACGGCCCTCCGGACGGTCGCAACCCGCAAACACCAGATACCTTCCGTCCCCTCGAATGGCCACGGCCCCTTCGTTGGAAGACGTATTGACCCGTCCCGGCAAGAGCTGGGGAGCCGTCCACCCGCCCCTTTTCTTCATGCGACTGAAAAATAAATTCTCGTCGTACGGCGAGCGGGTATCGTTTTTACCGGTGAACAACAAGGTAGAATCCGCGGCGACCGGTACGGGGAAATAATTCAGTTCCATTCGGTTGATGGAGTCGCCCAAGTCAAAAACGGTGTACGGCAATGGGTTTTGGACCGCTTTTGCGGCAAAGGCAGACATAGGCTGCATGCGCTCCGCCATTTTGCGGATGGACGTGCCCGGCCGTTCGCGTTTGATGCACGCTTGAAAAAGGGAATCCGCGCTGCGAAATTGTTCGTTCTTGTGGGCCAACTGTCCCCAACGCAACAAGGCCACGTTACCCGCTTCGTGCCTTTCAAAAGCGTTTTGATACGCCGCATACGCGGAATCCTCCGGCCCCAGAACCGAATAGACGTCTGCCCGCAACAAGGCTGCAGCACCGTAGGAAGGGTCTTTTTGCAGCGCTTTGTCTGCCCATCCCACCGCTTCTTTGTACTGCTTTGCGTACGACGCCGCACGGGCTTTTTCAAAAAAAACGACCGCTTTTTTGTTTTGGGCCCATGCACCCGTTGCTCCCAAACTAAGGAAAGCAAGACCTGCACCGAACGACCGAAGGAAATTTCGCATATCTGTGCAAGTTAATGCGGGAATCCGGTACTTGGCATTCTGAATTTTGTACCTTTGCACCTTGATTCCGGAGCCTATGAATGACCAAGCCTATCAGCAGGTCAGCCAAGTTTTTACGGACTTTTTGGAGGCCAACGGGCAGCGGAAAACGCCCGAACGGTATGCCATACTCAAAGAAATTTACGCCAGCGACGAACATTTTGGAATTGAGGCTTTGTACCTCTCCATGAAAGCCAAAAACTACCGCGTAAGCCGGGCCACCTTGTACAACACGATGGAATTGCTGCTCCAGTGTGGACTGGTTCGAAAGCATCAATTTGCTCAAGGTCAGGCGTTGTACGAAAAGAGTTATTTCAACCGCCAACACGATCACTTGATTCTGACCGACTCAGGAGAGGTGAAGGAATTTTGCGATCCACGCATCCAACAAATTAAATCAACCATCGAAGAGGTATTCGGCGTTGATGTTACCGGGCATTCCCTGTACTTCTATGCCAAAAAGAAAACGACATGAACGTAGACGTGCTGCTGGGCCTCCAATGGGGCGATGAAGGAAAAGGGAAAATAGTTGATGTCTTGACTCAAGATTATCAGGTGGTTGCGCGTTTTCAAGGGGGACCAAATGCCGGTCATACCTTGGAATTCAACGGAATCAAACACGTTTTACACACCATTCCATCGGGCATTTTTCACGAGGGCGTGGACAACCTCATTGGCAACGGTGTGGTCATTGATCCCGTGGTTTTCGCGGCAGAATTGGACAAGTTGGCTTCCGTTGACCCCAATGCATACCGCCGTCTATTGCTTTCCCGTAAAGCACACCTCATCCTTCCCACGCACAGACTGCTCGATGCAGCATCGGAGTCCGCTAAAGGCGCTCAAAAAATTGGAAGCACTTTAAAAGGAATTGGCCCCACGTACATGGACAAGACCGGACGCAACGGTTTGCGCGTGGGTGACCTGGAGCTTCCAGACTTCCAGGATCGGTACGAAGCATTGAAAAACAAGCACTTAGAAATGCTTCGCGGGTTTGACTTTCCCTTTGACTTGGGCGTTGAAGAGCAGCGCTGGATGGAAGCGGTTCAACACTTGTTAGAACTACGCTTGGTGGATTCAGACCACTACATCAGCGATGCGCTCCGGGCGGGCAAAAAAATCCTCGCCGAGGGGGCACAAGGCACCTTATTGGATGTGGATTTTGGAACGTATCCGTTTGTGACTTCTTCCACCACTACGTGCGCCGGGGCATGCACCGGCTTGGGGGTTGCGCCAAACCGCATCGGTAAGGTGTTGGGAATTTTCAAAGCCTACTGTACGCGTGTTGGCTCCGGTCCCTTCCCTACGGAATTGAACGACGAAACCGGGGAACGCATGCGCCAAGTAGGACGCGAATTTGGTTCCACCACAGGACGCGCTCGTCGATGCGGCTGGTTGGACCTCCCGGCCTTGAAGTACGCCGTAGAGATCAACGGAGTTACGGAGCTGATGATGATGAAAGCCGATGTTTTGTCTGGTTTCGAGCAGCTTCGGGTATGCACACACTACTCCTACCGCGGTGAATTAATGGATCGACTCCCCTACTCCTTAGAAGAACAATGGGTTCATCCTCAATTTATTGAACTACCTGGTTGGAACCAAGACTTAACCGGAATGAGTCGGGCCGACCAACTGCCTCAAGCACTGCTTGATTACGTGGCATTCATTGAAAAGGCCGTGGGTGTACCGGTGACTTTGGTTTCGGTAGGGCCGGATCGGGAACAAACGATCGTGCGCGCATGATTAGCCCGCAAGTGACTCGCGTTTGGGCACTTGCAGCGGCGATGGCCTTGGTAGGAACGTTCCTAACCGCACAACCAATCCAGTTAGTTCGCTCCAAAAAAACCACCATCGGATTGGCTTCCGGCATCAATGTTTTGGTTGGTGATGTTGCTGTGCGTCAAGGTGGCGCCACCATTTCTTGCGATTCACTTTGGTGGGATACCCGTAGCCAACGCTGCACCGCGCAC
>CAYXHJ010000051.1:5363-9137 GCA_964464855.1 uncultured Owenweeksia sp.
CAAGTTTTAGCTTATTTCACCGGAAACGTACGAGCAGAACAAGATCGAACCACCGTACAAACTGAGGCTTTGTCTGTGCTGGTGGCAGACGGCACGGCTCGCTGGTCTCAAGGTGCAAAAATAAAATTGACGGACGGTACCTTAACCTGCAGAATGGGGGTTTTGAACGGTAAAAGCGGCATTCATCGATTTGAAAAATCGGTGGTACTGGAACAGAAAGACGGAACGTTGCGGTCGGAATGGTTGGAGTACGACGAGCGTTCACAATGGGCTTCCATTCGCAATTCCGGTGAACTCAATCGGGACTCTACCCGATTGACCTTTACGTACGGACGTTGGAACGCATCGCGCGAAGAAGGCCTGTTTTGGGGCCAAGCGCATGCCCAACAACCCCATTCCCTTCTTTGGGGCGATACACTCGCTACCCGTCCAGGCGGATGGTCATCCCAGGGACGTGCACACATGTTCTATTGGCAAAACAACGACAGTCTCGCCTTGAGAGCGGATCGATTGGATGCACAAGACAACCGATGGTTGGCCGGTCCGCGTGCTCAATTTTGGACGCCCGATTTTCAAGCTTCCGCGGATTCCATGGTGTACCACCAAAAAGACTCCACACTTTTGTTTCTTCGCCAATCCCTACCGCCCGTAGCCTTTTCAGGAGCCTACCAAATCCAAAGCGACACGCTCTATATGGTGTGGCGCAGCGGACGATCGGACAGTTTGTACATGGGGGGGAATCCCTTGATTTCCGGATGGAACGATTCCAATCAAGTGGATCAGATGGCCGGTAAGCGGGCACACGGATTCTTTACGTCCACCGGCTTGGAACAAGTGATTCTTCGCCGCAATGCTCAAGCGAGATACCACACCTGGGACAACTCTAAGTACTTAGGAATTAATAGTATTACAGGCCCTGTTTTAATTCTTGATTTTAAGAATTCAGAATTAGATCGTGTTCGGGTAAACGGCAGTACGGCCGGAGTGCTGGAACCGACCAATCTTCAGGAGCCCGCAGAACCCTTGCCCGGCTATTTGGACCGTCGGGCAGAAAAACTTTCCAGGACGGAAGCGATATCCGGCCGAAAATAATGGGGTCCCTTCATCACCTTGCCGTCCTCTCTGTAGATGGGCTTTCCATCCGGACCCAATTTACTCATGTTGCTGGCTTGAATGGCCTGAAAAACGTCTTCAATAACGTCTCCCATTCCGTGGACCAAGAGTGTCCCGCACAAAATGTACAATTGGTCGCCCAGTGCATCCGCAATTTCCACGGTATTGCCCTCGAGTGCCGCTGCTAAGTATTCATCGTTTTCTTCCGACATGAGCCGATGCCGCAGGCGTACGGTAGCTTCTTCAATCGGGGAGTTTGGGTGCTCACCGTTGGTAATTCCAAAAGCGCGGTGAAATTCTTCAACCGCGATTAAATATGCCTTCATGGGGTGTATTTTTGCACGACCAAGTTATTCAAAACCATGTCCAATTCCATCACCACCGGCCACTGGATTTTTGCGGCCAGCTTCACGTTGCTTTTCTTGGGGGTGTTGGCTTGGAGTTACCGCAAAGACCGCGGCGTGCACCAGTTGCATTTTGGCGGTTCCTTCCGGATTTTGTTGGGCATTGTGCTCTTGCTTTTTGTAGTTTTCATCTTCAAACGCGTCGTGTAATGACTTCATCTGCCCGTTTCACCACATTTTTTGCTTTTTTAGGGGCCTTGGCCCTAGTTTTGTTGACCCGACTGATTCCGCATTGGCCCAATTTTACGGCCGTTGGTGCCTTTGCTCTGGGCAGCGCCGTTTGGTTTGGAGGTTCCCGCTGGAACGGATTGTTGGCCTTGGTGGGTTTGTACGGTACGGACGTGGTGCTGAACAATACGTTGTATGCCTCTGGTAGTGATTCATTTTCGTGGGGCTACTCCGGCATGGTCTGGACGTATTCCGCATGGGCCGCGTTGGTGGTTTTGGGCCGCTCCATGAATGTTTGTTCCAGTTGGTTTCGATGGACCGTTGGAACCTTGGTGGGTTCGGTACTGTTTTTCGTAGTCACGAACACAGGTAGCTGGTTGGGCTCCCCGTACTATGCTCAAACGTTAACTGGATGGTTGACCGCTCTGGTAGCCGGTTTGCCTTTTGCTGCCAATTTCGCCCTAAGCACTTGGGTCTTTGGAGCAGGCACAGCCGTTGTGGTGCGCTGGGTGCGATCCCTGGACGTTGCTCAGGCGTAAAACTCCTCCAAACGCATGAATTCCAGTCATTGGGAGCGTACGGCGCTGGAACTGGAGTTTGATGCGATCTTTGTTGGTGGTGGTTTTGTGGGGTGTTGGAGCGCCTTGCACTTGAAACGAAAAAAACCGCATTGGAACATTGGTGTTTTGGAACAAAGCACCTTCGGTGCTGGTGCCTCTACCCGAAATGCGGGCTTTGCTTGTTTTGGATCCCCTACGGAATTGTTGGATGATTTGCTGAAGGAGCCCGAAGCACACGTTTGGAACCGAGTGGAACGACGTTGGCGCGGCCTGTCCTATTGGCAGTCAACCTTTTCACCGCAAGCACTGCATTGGGAATCACTCGGCGGACACGAACTTTTTCAAGCGAACGAAAAGGACGCTGCAGGAGAAACGCAGGATTCATTGGCGCGCTTGAACCAAAGTATGAAATCCATCACGGGGCAGGACAATGTTTATTCTTCAATGGAGCGACTGCCGGGTAAACAGTGGCATTACGGTGTTACTATTCATGGGGAAGCACAGTTGCATCCGGGAAAGGCACTGTTCGTTCTTCAAGAAGCATGTCTAAGCGCGGGAATTCGAATTTTATACGATACCAAAGTAGAGCCTTTTCACGTTTGGGAGCGCAGTACTTGGGGATGGAAACTTTCCACCCATCGGGGAACGGTGGCAGCAGAACGAATTGGAATTTGCACCAATGGTGCTGCTTCGGGACTGTTCCCCCAATGGCCGGTAGTGCCGGCAAGAGGGCAAGTGGTGTTGACTCATCCCTTACCCAACGAAGTGCTCCCCTACCGAGGAACTTTTCATGCCGACGCAGGCTACCTGTATTTTAGAAACGTTGGCGACCGCTTGCTCCTGGGCGGCGCACGCAATCGATTCAGGGCGCTAGAACAAACCGACGACCGCAACACCTCCGGAGCGGTAACTGATTTTTTGGAGCAGTATTTGCGCGACGTTTTACTGCCCGGAGTGCCCGTACAGCTGGATCAAAAATGGGCCGGAACCATGGCCTTTGGCCCCAACAACGAGAAAGATCCGCTCCTCGCGCAGCACGCACCCGGCCTGTGGAGTGCTGTTCGCCTAGGCGGTATGGGCGTGGCGCTCGCGCCCGTTCTGGGAGAAGAACTGGCCGATTTAATGGTTGAGGGTTGACCAAACGCGTCTTCGGCCCAGGCGCAATCAATACGCTTCCGGAAGGATGAATCCAGGAATTTGTCCGGTGGTCACTGAATCCAGAGCGATGCCTTGCTCGTTGTAGCGAACCAGTCGGCCGGGGCCTGAAAAGTCTACAATTTTACCCGAATAGTACTCTTTTTTGAGCGCGTCAAAGGCAATGCTGTAGGATGCACCCGTCAAAAAAGAAGCTGTGGGCCAAACCGTGGAACCCAGAGGCATCCGAACCGCAGAACCCGCGTAACGATCGGAGACAAACACCAAACCTGTTCCGTCGCAAATCAAATGTGCCGGGTGCAAAGCCCCGTTGGTGGAGGCGGCGTGGAACGAAGCGGTCAATGAATTTGCGTCGATCCGGTAGATGGTTCCGG
>CAYXHJ010000052.1:0-6682 GCA_964464855.1 uncultured Owenweeksia sp.
CTTTGGATCTGTCGGGCGATCAAGTAGCGGACATGGGAGACGACTTGCCGGATCTCGCGGCCAGGGCGCTCGTTGGTTTGCCCTGCGCCCCTCAAGACGCCGCGCCGGAAGTAAAGGAGGCCGCTCTGTACGTTTCTCCGTACGGCGGCGGCAAAGGCTGTGTCCGGGATTTGATCGAACAAACCCTTCGCGTGCAAGGAAAATGGGGCGTTGGTCCATTGCCTCAATAATCGCATTCTCGGGCAATGAAAACAGTTGATAAATCAAGCATTGGGGCACGTAACTTGGCCCTGAATACCGCGCTGAACGGTGCATTGCTGCTGGGCGGATTTTGGGCCTTGCACGCCGGTTATTTTGGCTGGGACGGATACCAAACGGCTTTAACCGGTTGGGAAATCGGCGCCGTGCACCTTTTCTTGCTGGGTTTGGTGGGCATCAGCGAAACCAGCCGCGGCACATCAATCGCCCGCAACCAAACCCACGACAACGACGACGCGCACGAAAACGACGAAACCGAATACGCCTCCTGGGCGGCGTGGATTGCCGCTGCCGCGGGTGCCTTTGCACTCATTTGGAACACAGACGTTAGCTACCTAAGCGGTCTGCTTCTGCTGTCCGTAGCTGCGGTTTGGGGCTTTCGCTTGGCGCCTTGGCTTCTGGTTCGCCGAATTTTAGCCCTGGTCTTGGGTGCCGGTTTTCCTTGGCTGGTTTGGTCCCTGGACGTGGTCCCCACCCTCGCCTACGACAACTACGAATTTCAGCTGCAATCCGTTCCCGTGGTGGGCGTGTTTTCGTTGTTCTCCGCACTGGCGGCTTGGGCCGGACATGCCCGTACGGAGCCGTTCGATTCCGTACCGGCTCTTCGTTGGGAGGTATCCTTGGCTCGGATGATGTGGAGCGGATCGGTAGCCCTGTACGCACTTTTGTTTGCCCAAATAGGCCTGTGGACGGCCGCAGCGCCCGGATTTACCGCAGCGGCGTGCGGCATCCTTTTTGCGGCCCGTCGCCCCGCAGCAAGATTGGACCAATGGACCACCTGGGGCGCACAACTTTTTGCGGTGTTGTGGCTGCTTTGGACCACCGGACTTCTCCAATCGGTTGAACCCGTGGTAGGATGAGCCCGTTTGCGCTTAAACCTGAGTTTTCTCTGGTGCTGGGATCCGGTTCCCCGCGGCGAAAAGAGCTGTTGGCGGCGGTTGGGTTGGAATTTTCTGTACGCACCTCCGACGCCGACGAAACAGCCCCTTCCCATTTGACGGACTTAGAAACCGTACAATTTGTAGCCGAACAAAAGGCCCGTGACCTCCTGCCAACGTTGCGCCCGGGTGAAGTACTGCTGTGCGCTGATACAGAAGTCTGGCAAAACGGCGAACGCTTTGGCAAGCCCGCAGACCGTGCCGACGCCCTTCGCATGCTTCAGCGCCTGGCGGGCAGCACGCACCGTGTCATTTCCGCCGTTTGCGCCACCGACGGAACCCGCTGGTCCCGCACACACTGCATTACGGAAATTGAATTTCACCCGCTCCCGCTGAGCGTATTGGAGCACTACGTCGATACGTACCGACCGTTTGACAAAGCCGGCGCCTGGGGCGCTCAAGAATTCATTGGCTACGTGGGCATCAAATCCCTGAACGGAAGCTACACCAATGTGGTGGGCCTTCCCGTCCCCGAAGCGCTGGAAGCCCTTCGACCGTGGTGCGTGGAACCCAAATAATCCGCATCTTTAACGCATGAAGTTTGTCCCCCCCTCGGCCATCCCATTGTGGGCGGCCCTTTTGCCGTTGCTATTCTTGTTGGGTGCCCTTGCGTACAACGTGGGTTGGGTTTTTGGAGAAGACGCGGTATCCGGTTCCAATCAGTTGATTTTATTGGCCAGTGCTTTTGTTGCGGCCGGCGTGGCTGCGTTTTTTGGCCGACGGTTCTCGGATCTGTTTGACGGGGTAGCCAACAATTTGCGCGAAGCGGGTAAAGCCATAATCATCCTGCTCTTGATTGGAGCCTTGAGCGGCACGTGGCTGGTCAGCGGCGTAATTCCTACGCTGATTGCGTACGGCGTGGACCTCCTGGACCCTTCCTACTTTTTGGTGGCCACCGTTCTCTTTTGCTCGGTGGTCAGCATGGCCACCGGCAGTTCCTGGTCCACCAGTGCCACCGTGGGCATTGCCCTTATGGGCGTTGGCCAGGCCTTGGGTTTTCCCGCCCCCGTAGTGGCCGGTGCCGTGATTTCCGGCGCCTATTTTGGCGACAAACTCTCCCCCTTCTCAGACACCACCAACCTGGCACCGGCCATGGCGGGCACGGACTTGTTCACCCACATCCGGTACATGACCATCACCACCGTTCCCAGTTACCTGGTGACGCTCCTATTTTTCATTGGATACACCTTTTGGTTTCCCATTGAAGAAGCCAACATCTCTTTGAGTTGGCTCAACACCCTGCGCGAAACCATGAACCTTTCGCCCTGGCTGTTGCTGGTGCCGGCAGCCAGTTTGGGACTCATGCTTTTTCGGGTGGATGCCTTGGTTGCCGTCGCCTTTGGCGCCGCTGCTGGTGCCGTTGCTGCACTTTGGGCACAACCGGAATTTGTGGCCTCGCTGGCCGGCGACTCAATCCCCGCGGCACACGCGGCCTATGCAGGAGTCGTTCGGGCACTATACGACACGGTACAAATTCCATCGACCGATCCCATTGTGGCGGATTTACTTCAATCCAAGGGAATGAGCGGGATGCTCAGCACGGTATGGCTCATCATCAGTGCCATGGCATTTGGTGGGGTCATGGAAGCCGCCGGTTTTCTTACCCGAATAACGCAATCATTGGTTTCTTTAGCACACAGTACTGCGGGCCTAATCGGTGCTACTTTGGCCACATGCGGATTGATCAACGTAACTGCTGGCGATCAGTACCTCGCCATTGTTGTTCCGGGACGCATGTTTAAAGATGCCTACCGCGAGCGCCAACTGGCCCCGGAAAATCTATCCCGATGCCTTGAAGATTCCGGCACGGTAACGTCCGCTTTGGTCCCTTGGAACACCTGCGGCGCCTACCAAAGTGCAACGTTGGGAGTGGCGACCGGAGAGTATTTTGTGTATGCCGTATTCAATTGGGCGAGTCCTTTCATGAGCTGGATCATAGCCCTCATTGGTTTCCGCATTCGCCGGTTGGGTTCCCAAGAATAATAACGACCCACAAGAACCCTAGAGCGCCCTCGGAAACCAGCGCAATGGTTTTCAGTGCGTATTCCTCACCACCAACCCTTTCGCTTGATCCACACCATCATTGAGACGGCGATGGTGGCCATCACCAGCAATACTGCGGGATAGCCCCACGGTAAACGCAATTCGGGCATCCCGTCGAAGTTCATGCCGTACACGCCCACAATGAACGTCAACGGCATAAAAATGGTGCTGAATACTGTAAGCACCCGCATGACCTCGTTGGTTTTTTGGCTCAATGCACTCAAATACAGCGATTCTACCGAATCCAACAAGGTTCGAAGTGCTTCCATGCGCTCCAATAAATCCAGGGTTTTCTCCTTTAAATCACGGAAATATGGCCGGTTTTCTTCTTTCAAGACCGAAAATTGACCTTTCTCCAGGGCATTTACGGCATCGCGTAACGGAATCAAGGCCCGGCGCAACTGCGCCAAATCGCGTTTCAAAGCTTGTGCCACCACCAAAATGCGCCGGTTGGGACGCTCCAGTACGTCGTCCTCCAATCGATCCACCGTTTCTTCCCAACGACCCAATACCTCGCGGTAGGGTACCAAAACAGCGTCCAACAGCGTGTACAACAAGTAATCTGCAGAACGCAAACGAACGACACCCTTACCCGAGCGCAATCGGTCCCGAACTCCTCCAAACAAGTCCGCGGGCTTTTCTTGACCGGACCACACCCCCTCCTTTAACAAAACAAAACCAATTTGCTCCAACTCCACGCGGCTACCGCGGTGGCGTTCAATGCTCTTCAAGGCAAAATAGAGCCCTTGCGGGTACTCTTCAACCGTAGGGCGCTGATTGGTGTCCAACAAATCATCCGCGGCATGCAGGGGCAAACCCAGAGATTCACACGTCGCACGGATCGCTTCTGCATCGTGCAGTCCGTGAACATTCAACCAAAAAAATTCTTGTGCGCCGGCGGCTTTGGCCGATTGCGACCCTAGTCGGGCCTCTTCACCAATCAATTCTTCGCACACCGCGGGCGAATAGTTGAAACGCTGCCAATTTTGCGCCGAAGTATGGGGTGTTTCCATAAAGGAAAGGTACCGCAAAAAAAGGCGTAATTTCGCCGGCATGATTCGCACGCTCAGCATTGTTATGCCGGCCTACAACGAAGGCCCCACCATTCACCACATCTTGGATAAGGTTCGCGCCGTGAACCTGCCCAACGGCATCCAGAAAGAACTCATTGTGGTGAACGACTGTTCCAAAGACAACACCGAAGAAGCCGTACTGGCCTACCGCGACGCGCATCCGGACCTGCCCATCCACTACCTCAAGCACGCCGTAAACCAAGGCAAGGGCGCAGCCCTACATACCGGAATTGCGGCAGCAACGGGCGAATACGTCATCATTCAAGATGCGGATTTGGAGTACGACCCGGAAGAGTACCACTTGCTTTTGGCTCCGGTACTGGCCGGTCATGCCGACGTGGTGTACGGTTCGCGTTTTATGGGCGGCAATGCCCACCGGATTTTGTTCTTTTGGCATTCCATCGGGAACAAAATGCTGACCTTCTTGTCCAACGCTACCACCAACCTGAACCTGACGGACATGGAAACCTGCTACAAGCTGTTCCGTCGGGATTTGGTACAATCGCTGAAGCTGGTGGAGAAACGGTTTGGATTTGAGCCGGAAGTAACCGCCAAAATTGCCCGGATCCCCGGCGTTCGGATCTACGAGGTAGGCATTTCATACTACGGCCGAACCTTTGAAGAAGGCAAGAAAATTGGCTGGCGCGACGGCTTCCGAGCCATTTACTGCATTTTGAAGTTCGGCCTGTTTAAACGTTAATTGGCCGAATCAACGGAGGCATAAAATTCAAATAAAAAAACCGGCGCAAGCGCCGGTTTTTTTGTGAACCGCCCCCGGCGGGCGGCCTTCCCGCAGGGAAGGCCGCCTTAGTTGGGCCAAACGGAACCTGGGTCCCTTACTTCACTTCTTCAAACTCTACGTCGGTAACGTCTGCTGCTCCGTTTCCAGAACCGCCGGCAGCGCCGCCTCCAGCTCCGGGCTCTCCGGCTGCACCGGCTTCAGCCTGTGCCTTGTACAGTTCTTCGGATGCGTTTTTCCACGCTTCGTTGATCTGTTCCATGGCGGCGTCTACCGCGCTGACTTCCTGGCTGGCGTGTGCCTTGCGCAGATTTTCGAGCGCCGTTTCAATGGGTGCCTTTTTGTCGTCGGACAATTTTTCACCAAATTCCTTCAATTGCTTTTCCGTTTGGAAAATCATGGAATCCGCTGCGTTCAGCTTCTCCACGCGCTCCTTGGCCAAACGATCCGATTCCGCATTGGCTTCCGCTTCCTGCTTCATCTTGTCGATGTCCTCCTTGCTCAGGCCGGACGAGGCTTCGATGCGGATGCTTTGCTCCTTTCCGGTGGCCTTGTCCTTGGCAGACACGTGCAACAAACCGTTGGCGTCGATGTCAAACGTCACCTCAATTTGCGGTACTCTGCGCGGTGCGGGGGGTAGACCGTCCAGGTGGAACCGGCCGATGGTCTTGTTGTCCTTGGCCATGGGGCGCTCGCCTTGCAGCACGTGGATTTCCACCGAGGGCTGGTTGTCCGAAGCCGTAGAGAACGTCTCGGATTTCTTGGTCGGGATGGTGGTGTTGGACTCAATGAGGCGCGTCATGACGCCACCCATGGTCTCAATACCCAAGCTGAGCGGGGTAACGTCCAGCAGCAATACGTCCTTCACGTCGCCCGCCAAAACGCCACCTTGAATGGCCGCACCAATGGCTACTACCTCGTCCGGGTTCACACCGCGGTTGGGCTCCTTGCCAAAAAACTTCTTGACGGCCTCTTGAATGGCCGGAATTCGCGTAGATCCACCCACCAAAATAACCTCGTCGATGTCCGACGTGCTCATGTTGGCGTTTTTCAGTGCCGTACGGCAAGGTGCAATGGTGCGCTCCACCAAGTCCGCTACCAAGCGCTCAAAATCCGCCCGACTCATCGTTTTCACAATGTGCTTGGGACCGCTGGCGGTTGCCGTAATGTACGGAAGGTTGATTTCGGTAGATCCTGCGCTGGACAATTCAATTTTGGCCTTTTCGGCTGCTTCTTTCAAGCGTTGCAGTGCCATGGCGTCTTGGCGCAAATCCACGCCTTCGTCGGCCTTGAAACCGTCTACCAGCCACTGAATGATGCGCTCGTCGAAATCGTCTCCACCCAAGTGGGTATCGCCGTCGGTGGATTTTACTTCAAATACGCCGTCGCCCAATTCCAGAACGGATACGTCGTGCGTACCGCCGCCGCAGTCAAAAACAACGATTTTTTGGTCCTTGCCTTGCTTGTCAATGCCGTAGGCCAAGGCTGCAGCCGTGGGCTCGTTGATGATGCGTCGAACCGTCAAACCGGCAATCTCACCGGCTTCTTTGGTGGCCTGACGTTGGGCGTCGTTGAAGTAGGCGGGAACCGTGATGACGGCCTCGGTGACTTCCGTACCCAGGTAGTCCTCA
>CAYXHJ010000052.1:6715-9136 GCA_964464855.1 uncultured Owenweeksia sp.
CTTTTTGGGGTTGGTGATGGCTTGACGTTTGGCCGGATCGCCCACTTTGCGCTCCCCGCCTTCCACGAATCCAATGACGGACGGCGTAGTGCGTTTTCCTTCTGCATTGGGGATGACAACGGCTTCGTTGCCTTCCATGACGGCGACGCAGGAGTTGGTGGTTCCTAAGTCAATTCCGATGATTTTTCCCATGATTGAAATAAGGTGTTAGTGCGACAACTTAGTCAAACCCCGTACCAAAAGCAGAAGGCCGGGAAAACCCGGCCTTCTGTCATTATTTTGCGACAATTTGTCAGTCAGCGTTACCGTACCGGACTCAATTGCAGGTCAGGGTGTCAAAAACCGTGGTTTTGGCAAAACGCAACTTACACGTTTTGCGGCTGTATACCAGCGAATCCAAACTGTTGTTGGAAATATTGAGGTACGGACGAACGTAGGTGGCGCGGCTCGCAAGCACGCCTGCTCCGCCCTGCACATTGGTAAAAAAGGGCTTGTCCTGTACGATCGAATTGCTCGGCTGGCTCACGCTGATGTACGTCGCCAAATCGTCGGACCCAGCAACCAAGTGCAGGTCAATTCCCCGAAACCAACGCAGAACACCGGGTTTTACAGGCAGCGCCGGAGAATTGGCTAAAAAGTCGTAAAAATCGGCGTAGCCCACGGCCGTACTGATCTCGTCGTTCCCTGCCAAATTGTTGCCCAACAAAGTAGGTAGCGGATAGTCCACCGAATAACGAACGGAATCGGCCAAATCCCCACCCTCTGGGGTTTCGGTCCAACGGAACCTTAGAAATCCTTGGTACATCCGTGCGTTTACGGCCTGATCCCAACGAAACTTAGCGCCATTCTTGGATCCAATGGCAATCCGAACCAAGGCACCACCCACCGGAGAGGGCTCGCGCAGTACCCAAGTGGAAGGCTTTACCAAAGGCGTGGTGGCTACCAACAGGGGCTCGGTTTGGTTTTCTTTAAAGGCCTTGACGCGGTAGGTGTAGTCCTCGTTCAAATTGGCCACCAAACGATAAGCTTTGTAGCCCGTTGTGGCAAAAGGACCGTTGTTGTTAGGGACGATCTCGGAAGCTTCCGGAAGCGTGTAGGTGGCTTTCACTTGGCCGTTGGAAGCCAATGCTTCAACCACCACCGTCAAGTTGGTATAGTAGAGGCTGTCCGGATGCTGTACGCCTCCATCCGGCCCCTCACTGCCCAAATAAGCACGCCCAATGCGCACGTAGTTGGTGTCTTGGGTGGGGTCCAGCAAGGCGAACAAAACAGGCGTTTCCTGCCAAGGGGCGGTAACGTCCAGGGTGTTGTCGCACCCAGCAAAGGCGAGTACGGCGGCCGCGGCGGCCAGTAGATTTCTGCGCATACGCGCAAAAGTACGTTACCTTTGCCCCATGTCCGTACACGCCGAATTCAAGAAAATCACCACCCACGCGCTCCAGGAAATGAAGCGCCAAGGGGAGAAAATCAGTATGCTGACGGCGTACGACTACACCATGGCCCTATTGGTGGACCGCGCGGGTGTGGACGTAGTGCTGGTGGGCGACTCCGCCAGCAACGTCATGGCCGGCCACGAAACCACCCTCCCCATTACCCTGGACCACATGATTTACCACGCCTCCAGTGTGGTCCGTGGCGTGGATCGGGCTTTGGTGGTGGTGGACATGCCCTTTGGTACCTACCAGGGAAATTCCAAAGAGGCCCTCGCCAGCGCCGTCCGCATCATGAAGGGATCCGGCGGTCACGCGGTTAAACTGGAGGGCGGCCAGGAAATCATCGACTCCATTGAACGCATTCTAAGAGCTGGAATTCCAGTCATGGGCCACCTGGGTTTGACACCCCAAAGCATCTACAAATTTGGCACCTACACCGTGCGGGCCAAAGAAGAAGCAGAAGCGGAAAAGCTGATTGAAGACGCTTTGGCTCTGGAAAAAGCCGGTTGTTTTGCGTTGGTTTTGGAAAAAATCCCCGCTTTGTTGGCCAAAAAAGTTTCCGACGCCTTGGCCATTCCGGTCATCGGGATAGGCGCTGGGCAGGGTGTTGACGGCCAAGTTTTGGTGCTGCACGACATGCTGGGCATGAACCACAACTTCAATCCGCGCTTTTTGCGCCGCTACGCCAATTTAGACACCGTCATCCACGACGCCGTTTCCCACTACGTTACCGACGTGAAGGAATTGAAGTTCCCGACGAATCAAGAGAGTTACTGAGTCCATGCCGATTCCCACCGCGCCCGAAGTTCTTTGGGAGGACAATCATTTGTTGGCGATCAATAAGCCGGCCGGTTGGTTGGTGCAGCCGGACCCATCGGAATCCTTTGCGTTGGAACAGTGGGCGGAGCGCTGGGTGGCGCAGCGTGCCGGCAAACCCAAGGCCTTCATCGGTGTGCCCCACCGATTGGACCGCCCCACTTCCGGGTTG
>CAYXHJ010000053.1:0-246 GCA_964464855.1 uncultured Owenweeksia sp.
ATACAAGGTGTGGTATCCGTACCCGTGCGCAATGACGATTTGGATGCCGTAGCCGCTTCCGCCGAGGTCTCCGGGGTGGACCACGGTTCCATTGCCGGCGGCGTAAATAGGGGTGCCGGTTTTTGCGGTGAAGTCAATTCCGGTGTGCATTTTGCGCACCTTGTAAATGGGGTGTACTCGGTAGCCGTAGCCGGAAGCCAGCCGAACGTTGCGTTTGGCGGGAACCGGACGGATGGCCGGGATGGC
>CAYXHJ010000053.1:256-9018 GCA_964464855.1 uncultured Owenweeksia sp.
TAAATCACCACGTTTGACGCGCTGCCCCGGTCGCACCACCGCGCGTGACAAATGTGCATAGAGTGTGTGGTATCCGTAGCCGTGGGATAGAACGATTTGAATGCCGTAGCCGCTTCCGCCGAGGTCTCCGGGGTGCACCACGGCACCGTTGCCTGCAGCGTAGATGGGGGTTCCGGTTTTCGCCGTGAAGTCAATGCCGGTGTGCATCTTACGAACCTTGTAGATGGGATGGACGCGGTATCCGTACCCCGAAGCCAACCGCACGTTTCGTTTGGCAGGGACCGGACGAATGGCCGGTATGGCTTCCAGCAGCTGTTTCTTGTTTTGCGCCAATTGCACGACTTCATCCAAGGATTTGGACTGTACGTACAAGCGCTTACCAATTTCTTCAACTTTTCGGTCCACGCGCTCCAACAAAGCACCGTTGCTCATTCCGCGGATTTGTGCGTAGCGTCGATCTGTGTTTCCAATATTCCGCCGCAATTCATGCGGCAATGGGTCCGTTTCAAAAACCAAACGGTACACCTCATTGTCTCGAGTTTCCAGAGCACTCAGCGCCTCGTCCATGGCATCGATGCGCTCCTCCAGAGCTTCCATCTGCAGGTTGGTTTCTTCCAACTCCCGTTGAAGTTGTTTTTCACGCGGGGAGGCAAACAAGGCGGAGAGCAAAAAAAAGAGCAGGATTCCCACCAAACTTGTGGTGAGGGCAAAAAGCGAAATGTCGCGCACCCAATGTTTCCATGTGCGTTCAATTTTCTTAAACGCCATGGATAAAGGATCGTAGTAGTACTTGATTCTGCGCGCCACGGATTATACCCTATTTTTGATGCTTCTAAGATAGTACACATGACCGCGCGCCAAATCCGCCAAACTTTTCTCGACTTTTTTGCCTCCAAAGGCCATACTGTAGTACCGTCGGCCCCGCTGGTGATCAAAGACGATCCCACATTGCTGTTCACCAATGCCGGAATGAATCCGTTCAAAGACGTCTTTTTGGGGGTGGCTCCGGTAGTGCATCCGCGGATTGCGGACACGCAAAAATGCCTGCGCGTTTCCGGCAAGCACAACGATTTAGAAGAGGTGGGGCACGACACGTACCACCACACGATGTTTGAAATGCTGGGCAACTGGAGCTTTGGCGATTACTTCAAGGAGGACGCGTTGACCTGGGCTTGGGAGCTGCTGACGGAGGTCTATAAAATTGACAAAGACCGCCTGTACGTGACGGTTTTTGGGGGCGACAAGCAGGACGGTTTGGCGCCGGACGAGGAGGCCAAGGCCATTTGGCGTCGATTCGTTCCCGAGGAGCGCATACTGTACGGTTCCAAGAAGGACAATTTCTGGGAGATGGGCGATACCGGTCCGTGCGGGCCGTGTTCGGAAATTCACGTGGATTTGCGTCCTGCAGCGGATCGCGCTGCCGTTCCGGGCGCGGATTTGGTGAACAACGACCATCCCCGAGTGATCGAAATTTGGAACAACGTGTTCATGGAATTTTTGCGGAAGGCCGACGGTTCGTTGGAAAAGCTTCCCGCGCAACACGTGGACACCGGAATGGGATTTGAGCGTCTGTGCCAAGTCATTCAAGGCAAAGAATCCAACTACGACACGGATGTATTTGAGCCGTTGATTGCCGAGTTGGAGCTCATGACCGGCAAGAAGCGCGGTGAATCGGAAGCCAGTGATGTGGCGTTCCGAGTAATTGCAGACCACATTCGTGCCGTGGCCTTCACCATCGCAGACGGTCAGCTGCCCTCCAACAGCGGTGCGGGTTACGTGATTCGACGCATTTTGCGCCGCGCTGTTCGTTACGGCTACAGCTCGCTGGGCTGTACCGCCCCCTTTATGCACCGACTGGTTGCTGTTTTGGCCCGGGAGATGGGCGATTTCTTCCCGGAAATCCGCCAGCAACAAAAATTGGTGACTCAGGTAATCCAGGAGGAGGAAGCGGCCTTCTTGCGCACCCTAGAACAAGGCTTGCGCTTGCTGGACGACACCATGGCCCAGCTGCCGGCCGGTGGAGTGGTGGACGGCACCAAGGCCTTCAATTTGTACGATACGTTTGGTTTTCCGCTTGATTTGACCTCGCTGATTCTGCGCGAACGCGGTTTTGGTCTGGACGAAGCCGGTTTTCAAGCGGAAATGACGCGTCAAAAGGAGCGTTCACGTGCCGCTACGGCCCAGGAAATGGGCGATTGGATGGAGGTACAGGGCGGGGAAAATTCCCGTTTTGTGGGCTACGACCAAATGCGTTGCGAAGCGCGGGTAGTGCGGTACCGAACGGTTCAGTCTGCCAAGGGCAAGCAAATACAGGTTGTTCTGGACCAAACGCCGTTTTACGCGGAGAGCGGCGGCCAGGTGGGAGACCGCGGCGTGCTGCACGTCGGAAGCCAGGTACTCCCCGTGGTGGATACCAAAAAGGAAACCGGACAGGTCGTTCATTATGTTTCCGCAGAGGCGTCGGACTGGACGGCTCCTGTTCGGGCGGAGGTGGACGCAGCCGCACGCACGCGCACCGCGGCGCACCACAGCGCTACACACTTGCTGCACGCGGCACTGCGCACGGTATTGGGTACGCACGTGGAACAAAAGGGTTCCTTGGTGTCCCCGGAAGGCCTGCGTTTTGACTTTGCCCACTTTCAAAAAGTAAGTGCAGAAGAACTGGCCCAAGTTGAGGCCCTGGTAAATGCAGAAATTCGGGCCAATCATCCTTTGCTGGAGGACCGCTCCAGCTCGTTGGAGGCGGCCAAGGCCCGAGGAGCCATGGCTCTGTTTGGCGAAAAGTACGGCGACACGGTTCGTGTGATTCAATTTGGTGACAGCATTGAACTGTGTGGCGGAACGCACGTTCCGGCTACGGGCGCTTTGGGGATGGTGAAAATCACCAGCGAAGGCGCTGTGGCATCCGGTGTGCGTCGATTGGAAGCCGTTGCGGGCAGTGCCGCTGAAGATTGGGTAAACGGCCGATTGGCACAGTACAAGGCCGTTCAAGAGGCTTTAAACAACGCTCAGAAGCCCGTGGAAGCCGTGCTTCAATTAAAAGAGGAAAACACGGCACTCTCCAAGCAGTTGGAGGTGCTCCAGCGCGAAAAGGCCGCGGGATTGAAAGATCAATTGCTCGCCCAGGCAGAAACGGTGTCCGGCATCCAGTTTATGTCCTACGAAGGTGCCTTGGACGGGGGAGCGGCGAAGGATTTGTGCTTTGCGCTCAAAGCTCAGCCGTCCTCAGCCATTTTCTTGGCCGTTTTGCAAGACGACAAGGTTAACCTTCACGTGGCTGTGTCCGACGATTTGGTGGCTCGTGGCGCTCAAATCAACCAATGGATCAAGCCCATTGCCGCTCACGTGCAGGGCGGCGGCGGAGGTCAGCCTTTTTATGCTTCCGCAGGAGGCAAAAATCCGAGCGGCGTTTCTGCAGCGCGCGACGCCTTCAAAAATCAATTGAGCCAGTTATGAACCCTACTTCACGATTGTGCGCAGCAGTTCTTGCGCTAACCCTCGGTTTCAGTTTCCAGACGTCGGCTCAGAAAACAACAACCCCAATTTTTTACACGGACAGCGATCTCAAAGAGAAAGTAGGCTTTGTGGAGGTTCGCGGCGCGGGTTTGGTGGGATTGCGCCGACTGTCCACCAATCCGGACGGAACCGTAGCCAATCCGGAGAACAACCTTTTTGGTCCCGGCTTGAATTACGGCGGGGGCGTTTTTGGTGCGCTCGCGCTGCGTGGTGCCTTGCACGTGGGTGTTGGGGTAGAAACGAATCGTTGGGGCTACCTAGCCAAGTTTTCACCCGTATTGACGGTGGAACCCTTGGCCTACCGCGGAGATTACACGTCGTTCCCCCTGCGCGCGGGATTCATCTCTGAGGTCAGTGAAAATTGGAACCTGGAGGTTTGGCCATCTACTTCCGTCCATGTACTGCGCAAGTTCCAAGCTGGGGCCAACGACTGGACGGATCAAGCCACGCAGCGTTTTTGGTCCGGCGGCATTCTTTTGCAGGGAAGCCATGCCACCGGTACTTCCGGTAGACTGGTGTTGGGTGCGGTTTTGGATTTGGGTTTTGCCCCTTTGTACGACAGTTCATCGCGCGACGAAGAGTTGCCCTTCCGGTTGGGTCTATCCGCCGGGTACCGAGTAGGATTCTGATTCCCAGCGCCGGAATACATTCGGGCGTTAAAGAGCGGGCAACAAACGCTCCAGCGCCATGCCGCGCGATCCTTTGATCAAAACTGTAGCTCCCGTCAGGTGTTCCGCCGTGAGTGCTTCCAACGCTTCGTCCGTGGTATTGAACGCTCGTTGGGCCGGTTCAGGACACGCCCGATACAGCGGCCCAACGGTCCAAAGCGACCAGTGGGGTGCGTGCGCATGCACCCAATCTAGGATGGCTTGGTGCTCGGCTTCAGCCCATGCTCCCAATTCAAACATGTCGCCCAACACCACCACGGGTTGCGTCGTGTGTGGCAGTTGCGCGAATGCTTGCAGAGAAGCCAACGTGCTGCTTGGATTGGCGTTGTAGGCATCCAACAAAACCCGATTGCGCTCGGTGGTTCGCCATTCCGCGCGGTTGTTGTTGGGCACGTATTCGTGGATGGCGTTGGCGGCGTCTTGGGCGTTGATTTCCAAAAAATCAGCCAAGGCCATGGCCGCGGCGATGTTGGTGGCTTGAAACGATCCCGTCAAATGCGTTCGAACCCGAATGTTGGCGCATTCAATTTGGGCAAATCCTTGCGCGTCGGCAGGTAGATCTTCGTAGCGGGTATTCGTCCCGGCATCGGTACCAAACGTCCAGAGGTTCATGCCTTCGGTGCGCCGCATTTGCTCGGCGTCGTCCGCATTTACCAGTGCCGTACCGTTCCATTCCCGCAAGCGGTCGTACAGTTCCGATTTCCCTTTGATGACGCCTTCAACGCCACCAAAGCCTTCCAAGTGCGCTTTTCCGAAGTTGGTGATGTACCCCAAGTTGGGTTGACACATGCCGGCAAGCGCGTAAATCTCGCGTTGGTGGTTGGCACCCATTTCCACTACGGCGAGCTCGTGCTCGGGCTTCAGTTGGAGCAGGGTAAGCGGCACCCCAATGTGGTTGTTTAAATTCCCGACGGTGGCCAGAACGTTGAATTTTTTGGACGCCACGCGCGCAAAGAGCTCTTTCGCTGTGGTTTTGCCGTTGCTACCGGTCAGTCCAACCACGCGTTTGCCCCAATGCATTCGGTGGTGTCGCGCCAAATCTTGCAAAGCAGTAAGTACGTCCGGTACGCAATAATACCCGGGACGCCCGGACCATTCTGCACGGTCCACAACGACGCCCAATGCGCCATTCGCCAAAGCGGTTTCTGCGTAGTCGTGGCCGTCGAATCGATCGCCGCGAAGTGCAAAGTAGAGTTGGTTGGGCTGGAGCGCTCGGGTGTCGGTTTGAACCCCTGAAGACGACAAAAAGAGGGAATGCAGTTCCGGAGTGGTCATGGGGCAAAGGTGCAAAAGGTTCACAAAAAAAGCCACCCGAAGGTGGCTTTTAAGCGATAATTTTTTCGCAATTACATGCGGTAGCGACGGAAGGTCTTGCGCTTCACTTCCTTGCTGCGCTTGGTGCGCTTGCTGGAATCGTTTTGGAAGCCAACGCGATCCATGGCACAACGGAATCCAATATCGTCCGTAGCTTGGTCTTGCTCCAAATAGCGACGGGTACCGGGGCTCAACCAGTAGGCGCGATCTTTCCAAGAACCGCCTTTGTACACACGAGTGTGGTTGCCGATCATGGTGGAAGCTCCGTAGGCGTACATGGCGGGCTCGCCTTCAGCCAATCCTTTTTCGTAGTAGATGGAAGACTCCACATCTCCGTCCAAGTAGTCGCGGTAGTCGGACTGTTGGTAGTTGCGACGCTTCAAGTTCTGCTCTGCTGTCACGGCCTTAGAAGGCAACTGACCGGGCAAGCGAACCACATTGGAATCCTTGTCGTACTGCGGTTCCGTCAATACGGACAATTCGCCCAAGCCTTGGTAGTCGTTGTCAAACTGCTGGAACTCGTTGCCGCGGAAGGGGCGGTGGTCCGACATGTCGTTGCCGCTCAACGGACGGTATACGTCCAACACCCACTCAGACACGTTGCCGGCCATGTCGTACAAACCGTAGTCGTTGGGCGGGTAGAAGCGCACCTGCATGGTGATGTTGGCTTGATCGTTCAAGAAACCTGCAGTTCCCATGTTGTCGCCGCGTCCACGCTTGTAGTTGGCCAACAAGTCACCGCGCTCCTTTTTCTCGCCGTTGCGCACGTTGGAACCGTTCCAGGTGTACTTATTGCGGTCGATGGTGCGGTTGTACACGCGGTTTCCAACCTCAGCATAGGCTGCAAATTCCCATTCGGCTTCGGTTGGGAGGCGGTACTTCGGCAACAAAATACCGTCTTCAATGCGTACCGGACGTCCTTCTTTACCGTAACCGCTGTTCGGATTCAGGTCCTTCAAACCTTTCTTGTTTTGAGCCGTGTACTCGTTGGGTTTGTATAAGTAGGTCTCTGTGTTGAAATTTTGGTCGTCCTTTTGGTCGTACATCGTGCGCAGTACGCCCTTGTCGATCAAAATTTGCTCGTTCACCCGGTCCGTACGCCAGGAGCAATAACGCATGGCCTGCAACCAGTTAACACCCACTACCGGGTAGTAGTTGTACGCTGGGTGACGCAAGTAATTTTCAACATAAGTCTCGTTGTAACCCAACTTGTTGCGCCAAACCAAGGTATCGGGCAACGCTGAGGTGTAGATTTCGGGGTAGTAGTCGTAATCGTACACGCGACGCAACCAGTACAGGTATTCGCGGTAGTCGGCGTTGGTTACCTCGTTTTCGTCCATGTAGAAGGAGGCCACCGTTACACGACTGGGCTGGTTGTTCCAATCTTTCTGGAAATCTTCTTCAACCCGACCCATCATGAGGGTACCGCCTTCAATAAAGACCAAACCGGGGCCGGTTTTTTGCCCCTTATACTTCAGGTTGATTTGAAAACCGCCGTTTTTCTTGTCGTTCAAGTTCATCCCCGTGGTACTGGACTTGGGGCGTGAACAGGAGGCCAGGCTCAGTACGGCGATGGCAGCCAGTGCAGCAATGCGAATTGATTTCATCTCGTCAACTTAAAATTTGGGGCACTTAATTTCGTTGTAGCGGGCTTTGCGGGTGCGGCAAGCCAATCGGTACGAAAGGGTCACCTCGTGAGCTCCGCCCAAGGTATTTTTCAAAGGAGAAATAGTGTAATCGTAGGAGTAACCAAATCGCCAGGGCACGTCGTTGGGAGCCAATCCCACCAACACCACCAAGGCGTCGGGGTTGTAGCTCACGGCGCCCAAAGCTTGACGGTAGGCCAAACCTCCACTGACGGGACCACGATTAAAAGAAACACCGGCAGTGATTTGGTGTGCTCCACCTTGTCCTTGGTACACCACGTTGGGGATCAAGAGATTGTCCAAGCTGTTGTAGAGACGTTTGCGCCCCAAACGAAGCGTAGCTCCCGCTTGCGCGCTCACTTTCATCGGAAGGTTCCCGTTGCGGAAAAAACCTTCATCGGGCTGCGTCAAATGGTGCGCAGAGGCGCCGAAGTAAAAGTTTTCGGTAAAGCCAACCATACCAATGCTTAAATCCACGTTGGACGTGTTGGTTTGGTTGGGGGCGATTTCGTTGGTGGGCTTCACAAAACCGTAGAAGGGATCAATCTGGTCCGGGAAGGTCAAATTTCCCCAATCCAAAGCGCGCTGGCGGAAGGTTCCTTGAAATCCTGTAAGAACGCTGAATTTACGGTTGACCTTGAGGTGGTAGGAATACACCAAAGATGCTTCCGTCAGGCGGAGCGTGCGGTTGGCGGATTCATCTTGCAGGATGATGAGGCCTAAGCCACCGTTCAGTTCGTCCACGTATTGGTCGATGGAGGTACTGTACGTTTGGTATACGCCCATGCCGGGGTATTGGTGGCGGTAGTTCGCGTGCACCGTGGGGCACTGCTGAACGCCGGCAAAAGCCGGGTTGAGGTAGAGCGGATTGGCGTAAAACTGGGAGAAATGCGGGTCCTGCGCCCATGCCTGAAAGGCACTAACTCCGGTGATAACCAATACGATGAGGCGCTTTAGGGCCATTCTGCACGCTTTTTTAGGAAGCACAATAATACGACATTTCCGCATTTCTCGTAAAAAAGGTGGAATTTTGGCGCACCATTTTTTCGATTTAAGCGTTACTCCGTTTGACTATGAAACGCATGCACCTCACTTTTCGTCTGTTCGCCGGTTTGGGATTTTGGGCCGTGGGCACTTTGGCGGCCCAGCACAATCCTTTAAAACAGGGCGATTGGGCCCGTGTGGCTTGGGTGTATGACGGTGTATACGCACTGAAAGGCAGTGACTTAACAGCCTTAGGTTTGGGGCCCGGACCTTGGGCGTCGGCGCAAATTGGCTTGTACCACAACCCCACGGGAATGTTGCCGGAACGAAACAATGCCGAACGTCCCAACGGGTTGATGTCCTTGCCCATACGCGTTGACGACGGGGGAGACGGTCAGTTTGGTCCTTCCGATGTCCTCTATTTCTACGGGCAGGCTCCGCATACCTGGAACTTCAACGCGGGGAGTGGTCGGTACGAGCACAGCCAAAACATTTATTCGGACACGGCCTATGCTTTTGTCACAACAACCCAGGGTGGGGCACGGTTGGAGGCCGCCCCTTCTGTGTTGGGCTCGGTGGATCGGGAGCGAAACCGGACCGTGGCCGTGGCGTTTCACGAACGCGACCAGCGAAA
>CAYXHJ010000054.1:0-363 GCA_964464855.1 uncultured Owenweeksia sp.
TGCTGGTAATAACTATACTTAGTGCTGCGCTTCTTTCCGGAATCGTTCCCAGCGGATTACCATACATTTGTCGCCCAATTCTGTAACTACAAAACCTGCTTCGCGTAAATTCTCTCGTTGGGACAGCCACGCCACTAGCTCGGAATGCGCAAGCACTTTGTAGGTAGGGCGGTAGTCGCTGCCAACGGGTTTTGTCAAGCCGTAGTGACGCACCCAATTCAATACCGAAACGTGGCTAACTCCCAGAATTCGTTCGATTTCCCGAAGCGATATGCCCTCAATATACAGTTGGAGGGCTTTTACGACGTAGTACGGATCGATGCGCTTTCCTTCTTTGAAGACCGTAAAAAAATACGAGCAGTT
>CAYXHJ010000054.1:373-4961 GCA_964464855.1 uncultured Owenweeksia sp.
GCACCGGTAGCGCTGACGTCCTTGAACGATTCCCGCTTTGATGTAGTGTTCGGAAGTGCATTTGGGGCATTGGTTGATGTGCATGCCCACAAGGTAAAAAGTTAACTATAGTAAATGAGCAAAAATATATCATTTTAGCAAAATTAAAAAAGGGGCCAAGACGATCCTTTGTACTTTCGTCCTGCAGTGCATTCGCACAGCTCCTCATCAAACAGATAAAGATTATGTTCACTCCTTACCAAATTCGATCGTTTGATCAGTACCGCATGGCCTATGCGCAAAGCGTAGAGAAGCCTGAGGAATTTTGGGCCAGCATCGCCGAACATTTTGTGTGGCGCAAAAAATGGGACCGTGTTGTAGATTGGAATTTTAAGGAACCCAAAATTGAGTGGTTTCCGGGTGCCAAATTGAACATTACCGAAAACTGCTTGGACCGGCACCTCCCGGCATTAGGCGATCAACCCGCATTGGTGTTTGAGCCCAACGATCCAGAAGATCACCACCGAGTACTCACGTACAAAGAGTTGCACTTTAAGGTCATGCAATTTGCCAACGTGCTTAAAAACAACGGCATAAAGAAGGGCGACCGCGTATGCTTGTACATGGGCATGGTTCCCGAGTTGGCGATCGCGGTATTGGCTTGTGCTCGCATCGGTGCGGTTCACTCGGTAATTTTTGGCGGTTTCTCAGCCCAATCCATCGCGGACCGCATCCAAGACGCCCAAGCTTGTGCCGTTATCACCATGGATGGCGCCCTCCGAGGCAACAAAATAATTCCCTTGAACAGCGGTATCGACGATGCCCTTATAGCTTGTCCCACGGTTAAACGCGTAATCGTTGCTACACACGCCCGCGTACCGGTGTCCATGCTCAAAGGCCGTGATTGCTGGTGGGAAGACGAAATAAAAAAAGTAGAGACCCAAGGAAATCCGTATTGTCCTGCGGAAGAAATGGACGCAGAGGATCTGCTGTTCATACTCTACACCTCCGGTTCCACCGGAAAGCCCAAAGGCGTGGTGCACACCTGCGGGGGGTACATGGTATGGGCCAACTACACCTTTGTCAACGTTTTTCAATACCAACGCGGTTGGACCCATTTCTGTACCGCCGATATCGGATGGATTACCGGACATACCTACATCTTGTATGGACCACTGAGCGCTGGCGCTACCTCCTTGATGTTTGAGGGCATCCCCACGTGGCCCGATGCCGGCCGCTTTTGGGACGTGGTGGAAAAACATCAAGTAGACATTTTGTACACGGCCCCAACAGCCATCCGCAGCCTAATGGGTTTTGGCGACGCTCCATTGGTGGGCAAAAAACTGGACTCCCTCAAGGTTTTGGGCACCGTGGGCGAACCCATCAACCAAGAGGCCTGGCACTGGTACGACGACCGCATCGGCGCGAACCAATGTCCCATTGTGGATACCTGGTGGCAAACGGAAACCGGCGCCACCCTGATCAGCAATTTGGCCGGAGTGACCCCATCCAAACCCACTTTTGCCACCTATCCGCTACCGGGTGTTCAGCCCGTACTGGTGGATGAAAATGGGGTGGAAATCGAGGGCAACGGAGTTAGCGGCAATTTGTGCATCAAATTTCCTTGGCCGGGTATTTTACGCACTACCTACGGTGACCACGAACGGTGTCGTCAAACCTACTTCTCCACCTACGATAATTTATATTTTACCGGCGACGGATGTTTGCGCGACGAAGATGGAATGTACCGCATCACGGGCCGCGTGGACGACGTACTCAATGTCTCGGGCCACCGCATCGGAACGGCCGAAGTGGAGAACGCCATCAACATGCACGCTGGGGTAGTGGAGAGCGCCGTTGTGGGCTATCCACACGACATCAAGGGCCAAGGGATTTACGCGTACGTGATTTTCAACGGCACCCACGACGACGAAGAATTAACCCGTCAAGACATTTACCAAACCGTATCGCGAATCATCGGTCCGATTGCCAAGCCCGATAAGATTCAGTTTGTGGAGGGCTTACCCAAGACCCGCTCCGGAAAGATCATGCGTCGCATTTTGCGCAAAATTGCGGAGGGCGAATTGGAAAACTTGGGAGACACCACCACTTTATTGGATCCAGCCGTGGTCGATGGCATCAAGGAAGGTCGCTTGGTGGGGTAGTCATTCCTCTGGATGTGTCCAAGAAAAAGGGGCTGTTTCGACACGAAACAGCCCCTTTTCCATTCAAGAATCTTCAACTGTTCGTCGACTGTTTTTACCTTTAAAGCTTATCACGAAAGGATTCCCAAGTTTCGCCTTCGGGAAGACCTTGTGGAAAGCGCGCAAAGCGGGCGGCCTCATCCAATGGCACTTCCAATCGATACTCGCCCAGATCGGTTTCCAAAATCCCGTTTACGAATAGAATGTTTGCAGGAACCGTTAAAAAACTCCACACCAAATGGGAGAACAAGCTGGCATACGCTACGGTGGCCATTCTCCGGAGTTGTTTTGTGTTGTTTTTGGCGTAAATGATGTGCAATTTTTCAATTTCAGAGCGCTTGATGCGATCCAATTGGTATGCTTGGGTGGCGCCCGTTGTTCCTGAGTATGGGGATAATACATACACACGTTTGCTGTCAACGGCGATTAATTCCCCAACGACCTTTAATCCGTAGCCTTGATACACCACTGCTAAGGCCCCTTTGGGCGAGCGTTGCACCTCGGAGTGCATCGGTAAACGATTTGCGGAACGCATTTCTTGCGACGCCGTGCAACCGGCGTGGAAAGCAAGCAGTAAACCGCCTAAAATGAATAGACCCAAACGGCTCATTTCGCGATGAATTTTTACTGGCGTTAATTTAGTCTTCATGGCTCAAATTCATTGGGTTAGAGTATTGTTTGGTAGACCAAAACACTTCTTCCATAGCATTTTCTACTGCTTTGAATTCCGGCGCTACCTGCTTCAGGTATCGTTCGGGTTGCAGGACCATCTGGAAGAATTTCCCCTTGTCTTCGTAGCTCAACCAGCTCTGACGGGACCACTCCAGGTAGTATCCTTTGGATTCCAAAAACAAGGCCGTACGGCCGTCGGGCACGACGCCGGTAAACGTTTGTACGTACGAGGTCCCCGGTAAATTGACCCGTGCGGCGGCCGCACCCGGCGATTGGGAATCGCTCAGAGGTTGGTCCAATGCGTATTCGGCTTGCCGATGGGTACCGTCCGGCTCCTGCGTAGGCTGAGGAGTCAAGATTATGGGATTGACTTCTTCGTTCAGTACCTGGAGTGCCACGCAGTCCAAACGCCAAGAACCCTGGGCCGCGCGCATCCGCAAGCGAATTTTTCCATTGTGAGCGGCGCAACCGGGCAAGGGGAGTGTCTGGGTGTTGATGGCAATGGGCCCCGTTTCGTGGAATCGGTCCACGTAGGTCCACTTTTGCTCGGCCTCGTTCCAAAATTCCATTTCCAAACCGCCAAGTGCGCGTCCAATGCCTTGTTCAAAAGAAAGTGGATTCAGCGCCTTAGGCGAATTTTCCGCCCGTGCCAAGTACTGCGTGTATTCGGTTCCCAAATAGCCGATGGCGCTGTACATCAGGTATGTGGTCACGAAAGACTGACGGAAATCAACGTTAATGCCAAGCGGTGTACGGCCGTCCCAATCGGTGGCGTCGAACAAAAATTCAAGCGTCTCCTTTTGCGCCAAATTGGTGGCGTCGGTTGGATGCCAACGCTCGTTGCCGTCGCGCGTGGCTACTCGGTCCGTGATGTCGCCTTCTTGCGCCACGGCCTGAACCAAAGGCAACGATTGCCGGCTTCGGTAGAATTTTTTATCCGTTCCCTGAAGCGCAACTTCACCGTTGGACACGGGAATGGCGTATACGTGCAATCCTTGAATGACGTGCGTTTCCATAGCCTCGTTTTTCACCGTGAGCGGTAGGGTGCCGTTGCGAACCTCCCGTGTACCCAAGTAATCCACGTCTGCATAGGCTGCGGAGGGAAGCAAGGCGTTGGAAAATCCTTCGGCATCCGCGCCGCGCACGTCGGTGGAATCGTCGAGGTAGAAGGTGGGGCAGGAGCCAAAACACGCTTTTTCAACCGTGAAGCAAATGATTCCACCCGCAATGTCTGCCACCAGCAATACGGTCATGGCAGACATGCGAACCGCGTTGTTGGAGGGAAGTGGGCGGTTGGTTTCAAATAAGGAAACGTCCGACCACGCTACGGAATCTTGCGGCCCAATGAGCCGACGGTCCAGGCCGTACCGAAGCGCTGCGCCCCGCACCAATTCTTTTTCTTCGTCCAGCCACCAGGAACCGCTGTACACCAACACATGTCCATTTTTCAAGTGCGCTTTGAGGTAGGGCGAGCCGACGGGGTCCACTTTGCCAAACAGGGCACGGGGTTGGGTGTTTTGGGGAGAAGGAGTTGCCCGTTTGGTTTCCAACTGCGGATACTCATTTTTGAGTGCTTCTGCGTTTGGGTACGTTTTTTTAAAATCGGACAGATAGGAGCCGTTGGTGATGGTGCATTGGGTCAATGCCAAAGCCACGATAATGAGGGCTACTCCTGCCGCAAAACGTACATGTATCGCCTGTTGTTTTGGCCATAGTTTCTTATTGTTGTTTTT
>CAYXHJ010000054.1:4971-8885 GCA_964464855.1 uncultured Owenweeksia sp.
GTGGAGGTTTGTGTACGGAAAACTGCACATTTTGGCGTGATTTGCGGGTGCAACGTTAAACAACATTGGTGGGAGCTTCCAGTATATTTGAACCCTAACCATTCTTAAACCTGCCCGTTTATGAAACTAAATAAACTCGCGGTGCTGTTTGTGCCCGCACTGCTTTTGGCGGCATGCTCCGGCCAAGACGAAACCGTTCCTTTGACATTCATGGATGTTTCGTTCGCATTGGAGGGGCCTCTTTTTGAAGGTCCCAATCAAGGTCAATACGTTGTACAGGTAGATCCAGCGGCCCTGCTTGGTTCTTCTGAAGCAGAATTTGCTTCCGTGCATTTGGCATCGGCTACCATAACCCCTGGCGATTCTTTTCGTTTTGACGGGGTGCGCTCCTTTGTTTTGAGTTTGGCGTCCGACGATCCGGAAGTCGGTATGGTGGAAGCAGCCATTTTAAATCCCTTGGGAGACGTCACCGAATCGGCCGAATTAAGCGTTTCGCAAGAGGCTGATGCCACAGCATTTTTCCAAGGCGGTATGTTTTATTTGGTACTGGACGCAGACCTTGACGCCGATTTCGACGGAAACCGAAACTTCAAGGCACGCTTGGTATTCGATGCAGTGAAAAAATAACCAATCCTTTATTATTTGAAAAACGTAAATGACCATGTTTAAAAAGTTTTCCCTTTTGATTGCCGTTGCTATCATCGGCTTCAGTCAGTTGAGTTTTGAACAACAAACCGATCCCGGTGATCGTCTGTTGGGGGTGTGGGAGCCGAGTAACGGGCGCGCTCGTGTTAAAATTGAAAAAATCGGAGCCAAGTACTACGGAAAAATTGTGTGGTTGATTGAACCCATCGACCCAGAAACGAAATTGCCTACGGTGGACAACAACAACCCTGATCCTGCTTTGAAAAATGTACCCTTGAAAGGGTACCGCATGCTCAAAGATTTTGTCTACAGCGGCAAAGACACCTGGACTGAGGGCACCATTTACGATCCCTTGAACGGAAGCACGTACAGCTGCACCATCAAGATGAAGGATGCAAATACGCTGGACATTCGCGGTTACATTGGGGTTCAAGCCTTGGGCCGTACGGACGTTTGGAAGCGTTTGGTGGTACAAAGCACTCCGAAGAAATGAGGACTGCAAACTATATTTTCGTGGCCTTGGGGATGCTTGCAACCTCAGCCGGCACCTTATGGGCTCAAACGGATACAACAACGGAAGACGATTTTGCTCAGTACGCGAACGTCGGTTTTGCCGACGCGGGCTCCAAGCGTTTCTGCAGTCCAAAAATTGAAGGATTGAGCCCGGCCAAGTTGATTTCCATAGGATACGATTTCCAAGCACCGTACACGGTAAATGCAGGGGCCCTGGCCAGCAGCATCGTTTCTGGTAACGATTTGTTTGGGGAGGAGTCTGCGCAAGTGCGAAGCACGGACGGTTTGCGTTTGGCCTGCAACATACCGGTAGTTTCCAAAACAAACGTTGTTTGGCAGATGGGCGCGAACTACTGGAACACCATGTATCGGTACACGGAGCCCGCCAACCTGGCAAATCCAATAAATCAGTCATTGTCTCAGTTTGGATTGCGTACGGCCGGTGTCAACACCACATTGTTTAAACCGTTGAATCAAAAGGAATTCATTCTTTTTCAAGGCTCAGCAGACTTGAGTGGAACGTATCGTTTAAGCTTGCAGCCGGCGCGTTTTCTGAAGTATTCGGCGGCCGTCATTTACGGGCGTCGTCCGTCGGAAAAAAAGCAGTGGGGGATGGGTTTGGCGCGCACGTACCGTGTGGGCGAGTTGAACTACATCCCGGTGGTGCTGTACAATGCTACCGATGCTCGCAATAAATGGGGCGTGGAGATGTTGTTCCCGGCACGAGCGCACGTTCGGTATGCGGTCAATCCGCGCAATCTGCTGTTTGCAGGGTTTGAGTTGGAAGGACAGTCGTTCCGACTGTGGAACAATCCGGTATCGGCGTCCAGTTTCCAACGCGACCTGCGCGGTGAGGAATTGGAAATCCGACGCGGCGAAATTCGCGCCCGATTGGTCTACGAATGTTCGCTCAAAAATTTTGTTTGGATGTCTTTGCAAGCCGGGTACCGCCTTAACTATCGCTACGACGTGGATCGATTGGTGGACGGCGAGGAAATCTACCGAGCCTTTGGAATCCTGAGGGACGATCCCTACGCCGTCACAAACAGCTTGGGTAACCCGTTTTATGTGAACTTGAGCTTCAATTTAGTAAGTCCTTGATAATCAATTAATAGAGTTTTTTATTGAAGAACGACACATGGCACTCGAAATCCAGAAACCGCGCCGGAAACGGCGCGGTTTTTTAGTTCAAAGCTTCTAACTTTAGTATTTTGGCGTGAGCTTAAGCTTGGAGCAATGCCTCAAGATCGAATTTTCGCATGGATTTAAATGCCTGAGTAATACGAGGTCCGCGAGTCGGATCGGACATTAATGTTCCAAGAGCCTCTGGAACCACTTGCCAGGAAACCCCAAACCGATCCGTGCACCATCCGCACCAACCTTCGGCGCCCCCGTTCTCGGTTAATTTGCTCCAGTAATAATCGATTTCATCTTGGTTGGAGCACGGTATTACGAGCGAAACTGCATGGGTAAAACCGTTCTCCATTCGCCCGTTCAGGGCCATGATCTTCATTCCCATGCATTCAAAGTGTACCGAAAACGGTGTTTGGTGCAACATTCGGGAATTTGGGAACACCGAACAATAAAAATCGGCGGCTTCAAGCGCTTGGTTTTCAAACCACAGGCAGAGATATCCCTTAGTGATTTTGGGCGAATTAAAATTGATAGATTTCACTCCTTTTTGTTTGACCATCGTGTGTTATACTTGCGGTCTAAACTACGAAATCATGCCGCAAAACATTCACATCATTTCGCTGACCCAAGCGGAAACCATGACCCATGCCTACCAGAACGATTCTCGTTTTGCCAATTTAACCGTGGCGTGCCGCATCGATAAAGCTGCATACCAAGAAGTGATGGATCAATCCGGTTGCGTAGACGTCCGTACCTACTTTGCGTTGAATGCCGACGAGGAATTGACCATCGTAGTGGTTGGTGTTGATGAAAATGGCAACGACATGACCAGCGGTATCTTGTTGAATCGTGCTTTCGATTGTCCGTTGGATTGCTCCACCAATTCGCCCCTGATGGTTTGAGCGCTTCGGGAATTTTCCAGATTGCGGAAGCGGCTCTGTTGCTCTTTTTTCTAATTCGGTTCGGGATTTTCTGGTTTCGAAACGGGACATGGGCAAAGGGCCATGAGTCGATATTACTCTATTTTGGCATAATGGTCATCAACTCCGCAACGTATCTTTTTCATTGGAATCCCAACTTTTTCTTTATTCATACCGCCACGCCAACCTTGGTTGCAGTTTGCTTGGTTTGGCCGCGCGCTTGGGGTTGGTTCTATTCTTCGATGATCGTTGCGGTGGCTGCTTTGAGTTATAAGTGGACCGATTCGCTATTGATGTTGGTCTTGAACTACACTGCGTTGTTCTTGTTGCTCCGCCAGGGAATCGTTTTAGCCCAAAGCCGGAGCGATGAAGTTGCGCGATCGTCGGTGTACATGATTTTGGCTTTTGATTTGTTTGCAACCATGTTGACGTTGATCCTCAAGTTTACCCCTTTTGACTGGAGCCAATCGGAGCTTACGGGTATAATGCACTACTTGCGGCTGGCAATCTTTTTAACTACACTTATTTTCATGCATGTCCGACTCCGGCGATTCATTGTTGCTTAGCTTGTTTGCGGTTTTGGTACCCGCAATCGGTTTGTTGGTGGGCACGGCACTCTACACCCAAATTTTAGTATCGCGTTATCGAAAAGTACTGAAACGTTTGTACCGTTCCAGTTTCAAAGGGGTGGACAGCGAACGC
>CAYXHJ010000055.1:0-8799 GCA_964464855.1 uncultured Owenweeksia sp.
ATTGATGCGCCCCTTCCCAAGATTTTGGGTCTGTCAAGCCAATTGACAGGCCCATTTTTTTGCGATGGATTTAAGTGTACGATGGAATTGTTTCACATTCTAGGGCAAGAGTTCATTCAATTCCATTAATTTCGTGCCATGGGTATTCTACATACGTGCGTTCATACACCTCCACGTGTTTTCCAATGGTTCGTGCCGCACAAAAATGCAGCGAATCGTGGGGGTAGGTTGCCGTTTGGGGCAATTGTACTGCTGTTTGGTGCCTTATGTATGGGTTTGTCGGCTCCATTGTACGGAAGTGGTCAGAATCCTGAAGAATTGCAAACGGTGGATCAGCGGCTGGATGCATCCTTCAATCTCATTTTCAGTGATCCCGGTGCGGCTCAGCGCGAATTGAAAACGTTAGCAAAAGGGTTGTCCAGCTATTCCTCCGACCAAAAGGCCAAATACCACAATGTTCATGCTGTTTATCAAGCGGTTACCGGGAGAGAAGACCTCGCTGAAAAGTCCTTTTTGATAAGTTTACGCTACACGGATCAAGACGACCCTGCCCGAGCAAACACCTTAAATAACCTGGCCATCATCCACAAGAACCGTGGGGATTACCGAGGGGCGTTTGGACTTTTGGATCAGTCGTTAATCGTTTATGAAGAGGCTGAAGACGCCATTGGACAAGCCAAGAATCATTCCGAGCGAGCGTCCATTTACAAGTTAATGGGTCTTCAAGATCTCGCCGTTGACCACTTACTACTTGCTGTTCAATTGCTGGAAAACGCGCCCAAAAGAGACGAGCGGGTGTTGCTCTCCACGAAACAACGGTTGGCGAACACCTACCTCGCGGCGCGGGACCTAAATTTCGCGCTGAAATTGTACGATGAAGTTTTGCCTCAATTTCAAGCACAAGGAAACCAACTGGATTATGCCGCTACCTTGTTGAATAAGGCCGAATGCCTGTATCAATTGCGAAAATATCCCGAGTCCCTCTCGTGGGTTAATAAGGCATTGCCCTTGCTTCAGGAATTTGAAAACCACGATTTGGTAAGCCTAGCCTACCTCAACCAAGGGAATGCGTGGACGAAGTTGGACCCATCCAAAGTGCGTTCCGCTTATGCTTTGGGTTATGCTTCGGCCCAAAAGGGAGAAGGGTTGTATGGTTATGCCTTAACGACCGAATATGCACGCTGTTTGGTGAAAGAGAACGATCTACGTTTGGCACAAAAGATCATGGCGGAGTGGGAGACTCGGCGCAACCTAAAGCAAGAAGACGGCAGGCTGCAAGCTAAATGGCTCGCATTGAAAGGCGAAATTGCTGCAAAACTGGGTCAAAACGATCAATCGCGCCGCTACTTTGAGCGTTCCTTTGCCTTGCGTGATTCGCTGTTTGACACCGAGATTTTTGAACATTCGCGTGCACTTCAAGAAAAGTTCAAGAGCGATCTACTCCAAGAGGAGAACGAACAGATGGCGTCGGATTTGCTTTGGAATCGTGTTGTGGCAATTCTAGCCACGGTTCTTGCCTTAGCTCTTGCCGGCATGGGCGGGTATGGTGTTTACGCAAGTAGGCTGAAGGCTCGACTCCGTGCGTCAGAAGTCAGTCGTTTGGAACAAGAGGCTAAAATGCTCAACGAGAACGTTCAGCTGAAAGAAGAAATAATTTCCCAACAAAAATCGCAGCTCATCAGTTCTGCATTAGAAACTTCACAATGGATGGAGAAGTTTCAAACATTAGCTGCAAAAGCTGAAAGCATGGGCATACAGTCCCTGCGTGAAGATATTGAGGCGGCGGCGGCACAGGATAAGCATTGGTCTGTATTCATTGAGCGGTTTAGACAATTGAATCCCAATTTCATGGAGACCTTGTCTGCACGTTTCCCTGAGCTCACAAAAGGTGAGTTGGAGTTTTGTTCCATGGCTCGAATGAATTTGTCTTTTAAGGAAATTGCGCACCTGCTGAACATTTCGCACCAAAGCGTGCACATGAAAAAGTACCGCATCACGAAAAAGATGAACCTGGAGGCGGACGACGATTTTTACTCGCTGCTGCGCTCTATGTGAGTCGTGTGAATTTTTTTGCACGTATTACAGGCGGGTTTCAAATGGATTACACTTCACTTGTAGAGTTTTTGTAGAGGTGTTCGTAGCACAGATGTATTGTGGTTATCGATTACATGTTGCACTTTTGCATTGTTCTCAAAACGAAAAAACGAAACGTACCGATTTTTAATTTGACGATTATGAAAAACGCTCTCACCGCCTTGGCCGTTATTTTGGCCGTAGCCGTTTACGCTCAGCCCACCAATCCTGGTGCTCCTTCTTCCGGAGGAAATGGCAACAACAACGTCCCTGTAGACGGAGGCTTGACCGCTTTGGTTGCTGCCGGTGCTGCTGTAGGTTACCGCCAGTACAAAAAGCGCAAGCAAGCTTAAGAGCAATTATTGCATTAACTGCTTTACGGCCGGCTCGCATTGCGTGCCGGCCTTTCTTGTTTTACATCGTATTACTATCAATTGATTTTAAATTGCCTGCTCTGTGAAACTCTTCATCAATCTGCCCGTGCGTGATTTGGAACGGTCGCGTGCGTTTTTCTCCCGCTTGGGCTTTGCGTTCGTCGCTGGATTTTCGGGTCCGGACAATCTCTGCATGAAGATTGGAGAAGAACAGTTCATCATGCTTTTGACGCGCCCGCGATTTTCAGATTTTGTGGTGGGTGATGTGGCCGATCCGGAACAAGCGGTGGGCTTAACGGTATCGGTTCATTTGGAAAACAAGGAAGAGGTTGTGGGCATGGTTGAAACCGCAAGAAACCTAGGCGCTCGGGAGAATTTACCCCCCGCGGACTACGGCTTCATGTACGGATGGAGCTTTTTGGATTTGGACGGCTATTTGTGGGAGCCATTCTGGATGGATTCCGCCCATGCACAACAGCAGGTGGAGTCAGGATCGTAAACGCCAGAAGTAGTGTTTATACCGTGCCAACGCGTAATGTGTTAGTATTTATGCAGTTGGTACTTGCTTTGCTTACATTGCTCCACTAAGGGACGGTACCTTTGTTGGGTTAGCGCTTGTAAAAAAGTTGTACTTAGGAACCGATGAGCACCGACGTCATGGAGATGGAGCCCATGACTACTTGGTCGTTGAAAAATTGAAGATTTTCGTCGGGACGCTGCAGGCCTACCGCATACAGTAGCGGCCAATAGTGGTCGGGGGTAGGAACGGCCAGACGAAAGGCGCTGGACGCGTCGGGAAGTCGGTCCAGAAGAGCGGTGTCGCGCTGAAGCAAGGCCTTCTTGAAACCCTCGTTGGCCTCGGTGGCCCAGTCGTACCCGCCCTGTGGGCTGTACCAATCCAGTCGACCCAAATTGTGCACCATGTTTCCGCTGGCAACAATCAGTACGCCGCGTTCGCGCAGCGGCTGCAAAAGGGCGCCCAACGAGCGGTGCTGGGCGAAGGTGAGGCGTACGTCCAGGCTGAGCTGTACCACCGGCACAGAGGCGTCGGGGTACATTTTACAGAGGACGGACCAGCAACCGTGGTCCAATCCCCAATGCTCGTGGTCCAGCACTACGCTGGAATGACTTTGAAGGGTTGTTTTTATGGCGTTGGCGAGTCCCGGAGCCCCCGGAGCCGGATAATGAACGTTAAAGAGGGCATCAGGAAAACCGCCAAAATCGTGGATGGTTTTGGGATGTTGCATGGCGGTGACGGCTACACCTTCCGTCATCCAATGGGCGGAGATGCACAGAATGGCCTGTGGCCGCGGCAAGTTGCGCGCAGTTTGGGCCCAGGCACGCGTGAAAGCGTTGTCTTCCAAAGCGTTCATGGGGCTTCCGTGCCCCACAAAAAGGACGGGGAAACGCGGGGTTTTCGGGAGGGAGTACAGTGCTTGGAGGTTGGTGTCCATGGTGTGTGCGGAAGGGTGTGACGTCTGAAATGAATCAATCAAAGTTATAACATTAATTAACAGCAATCAAATACGTCGTTGGTTTTTTCGCACCTCGGTTGGTAAGCGGAAGCGCGGATGTATTTTTTGCTAGGAGGGTTGCTTTTCTTTGGCCTCCAGTCGGTCCAGCCAACGAAACGAACCTTTCAGCAGGAGCGGGGTATTGAAGGTTGCAAACAAGGCCATTATGACTAAGATGCTGAAAACCTCCACGTTGATCAGCCCTTCGCGGTAGCCAATGTTCGCAATAACCAATTCCATGATGCCGCGGGCGTTCAAACCGATGCCCAGGGTCAGGGCCTTGCGGTGCCGCAAGCCTGCGTAACGCGCCCCCAAATAACCACCGAGTAGCTTACTGGCGAATGAGACGGTAATGACCGCGATCAATAGACCCCAATGTTGGATCGCGCCAATTTGAAACTCCAGTCCGACGCCCGCAAAGAAGATGGGTGCCAGAAATCCCATGGCCATGCCGTGGGTGGTCTTTTCAAACGACGCCATGTTTTTGGGGCCAATCAACTCCTTCGAAAGCAGTAAGGAAGCGAAAAATGCGCCAATGATGAAGTGCAAACCAGCACCCTCGGTCAACGATGCAAAAATCAAAATGAAAGCAAACAAAATGGCCAACAACGGCTCTTTGCCGCGCATGAGATGAAGCAGCTTGTCCAGCTGGTGTTCCACGAAATTTTCTTGTTGGGTCAAGAAATTGACGGCGCGGTACGCGAGTACCAGTCCAATGATCAGCAAGACCACCTTGCCCAGGGTGAGGCCAATTTGTACGGCAATCGCTTGGTAACTGGCGCCTTCCATATTGTGCAAATCCAGCAAAACGCCCAAAAGGGTAAGCGCCAAAACGTCGTCAAATATGGCCACGGAAATCATTCGTTGACCTACTTCGCTTTTCAAACGGCCCAAGTCCATTAAAATACGAACGCTCACAGGCAAGGCGGTGATGGCTACACAGAGTCCGATGAAGAAAGACGTCACGGTGGAGAGCCCAAACGCATTGCCTACAAAGAAGCCGGAAGTGGCCGGCAGCACAAACGCAAGCAATGAAATCACGATGTTCTTTCCTTTTTGGGACTTCACCATTTCCTGGATGTTGATTTCCAGGCCGGCAATGATCACCAGTAAGAAGACACCCAGTTCCGAGATCACTTTGATTTCGTCGGACCGCACCATCACATTCAAAACCGAGGGCCCCAACAATATTCCCGCAAGGATCTCTCCCAATAGGGCCGGCTGGCGCAGACGCTCCATAATTTCGCCAAAGACTTTCGCCAACACCAACAGCAACAGCAGGTTGGCGAAAAATGGAAGATGAAGTGCGGGTAGTGGATTCATGGGAGGATGTGCCAAAGATACGGACCCTAAGAACGCATTGGGTATCTTTGCCCCATGGCCAAGAAGATACGCAAGCAGGACATCCTGGACTACCACGAAGGCAGTCGTCCCGGAAAAATAGAAGTCATTCCCAGCAAACCCTCCAATTCACAACGCGATCTCAGCATTGCGTATTCGCCGGGTGTGGCAGAACCGTGTTTGGAAATTGCCGCAAATCCGCAAGACGCCTACCGCTACACGGCCAAAGGAAATTTGGTGGCCGTTATTTCCAACGGAACTGCGGTATTGGGATTGGGCGACATTGGACCCCTGGCCTCCAAGCCGGTTATGGAGGGGAAGGGCGTCTTATTCAAAATATTTGCGGACATCGATACCTTTGATTTGGAGCTGGATACGAAGGATCCAGACAAATTCATAGAAACCGTCAAGATCTTGGCGCCCACCTTTGGTGGCATCAATTTGGAGGACATTTCCGCGCCCGACTGTTTTTACATTGAGCAACGCTTGCGCGAGGAATTGGACATCCCCATCATGCACGACGACCAGCACGGAACGGCCATCATCACCGGCGCTGCCCTGCTCAACGGCCTGGAGGTGGTCAAAAAGAAAATCGGCAAGGTCAAGGTGGTATTCAACGGTGCTGGAGCGAGCGCCATCAGTTGCGCCACGTTGTATCTGGCCCTGGGCGTAAAACCCGAAAACCTGACTGTTTGCGATTCCAAAGGGGTCATCCACGCGGACCGCACGGACCTTACCGACGAAAAGAAGCGCTTTGCACGCGCTACCAAGTTACGTACCCTGGAAGAAGCCTTGAAGGACGCCGACGTCTTTGTGGGTCTTTCCAAAGGCAACATCCTGAGCCCGGACATGGTCCGGAGCATGGGCAAGAATCCCATCGTGTTTGCGCTGGCCAACCCGGATCCGGAAATTGACTACGCTACGGCCATTGAAGCGCGCAAGGACATCATCATGGCCACGGGGCGGTCGGACAACCCCAACCAGGTCAACAACGTTCTCGGATTCCCGTTCATTTTCCGCGGTGCCTTGGACGTGCGCGCCACCAAAATCAACGAAGCCATGAAGTTGGCTGCTGTTCACGCCATCGCAGGCCTGGCCAAGGAGTCCGTACCGGAGGTGGTGAATCTGGCCTACGGGGAACGCAACCTGGCGTTTGGGCCTACCTACTTGATTCCCAAACCGTTTGATCCCCGATTGATCTACACCGTGGCACCGGCCATTGCGCGAGCGGCCATGGAAAGCGGGGTGGCCCAAAAACCCATTACGGACTGGAATGCCTATGAAGAGCAACTGCGCAATCGCTTGGGCCGGGACGATAAGTTCGTTCGGTTGATGATGCAGAAGGCGCGCTCAGCACCCCAGCGTTTGGCGTTCAACGAGGCCGACACCTACCGCGTGTTGAAGGCGGCTCAGATCTGCTACGAAGAAGGCATTGCCGAGCCGATTTTGTTGGGCGATCCCGAGCGCATAGCGCAACTCAATGAGGAGTATCACTTGGGCATGGAGTCGTTGACCATCATCGACCCCCGAATGCCCAAAGCTCCGAATGCAGAGGCGTATGCGGCCGCATACTACAAGGAGCGTCAGCGCCGAGGAATCAGCCAGGAGGAGGCGCGGCGCTTGATGCGCAACCGCGATTTTTACGGCCCGATGATGGTGAAACAAGGCCACGCAGACGCGTACGTTACGGGCAGCACCACCAAATACTCGCGCGCCGTGAAACCGGTCATTGAAATTCTGGGGCCCAAAGGCAAGGACACGCGTGTAGCGGGCATGTACGTTATGTTGACCAAGCGCGGCCCTATGTTCTTTGCGGATACCACGCTGAACGAGGACCCAACTGCGGAACACTTGGCGCAAATCGTTACCGTGGTGGCCCAGTCCGTCAAGCGAATGAATATTGTTCCCAAAGTAGCCATGCTGAGTTTCAGCAACTTTGGGTCTCATCGAGGCGTGTTGCCCACCAAGATGCGCAAGGCCCTAGACCTCATTCGCGAACGCATGCCGGATTTGATCATCGACGGGGAAATGCAGGCGAATTTCGCCGTGGACAATGCCTTATTGAAGGAGATGTTCCCGTTCTCCAATTTGGTGGACAATGCTCCCAACGTGTTCATATTCCCGGGCTTGGCTTCCGGAAACATTTCGTACAAACTGCTGCAAAGTTTGGCCGGCATGGAAGCCATTGGGCCGTTGCTGACCGGTTTGGAGTATCCGGCGCACGTACTGCAAATGGGCGCGAGTGTTCGAGAAATCGTCAATACGGCAGCCATGGCTGTGGTAGACGCACAGACGCGTAGAAAGAAATAAACATTCCTCCATCCCCACAAAAAGGGGTTGCCAAAAAGGGGTCGTCTCAAGAGGGACGCCCCTTTTTTTGTACGACGGGCGGAGCCTTGTGCACCAGGCGGCGCCTTTTTATGCGTAGTGCGGTTATTGCTGCAACGCGCAGGTGGTCTGCGGCATGTGGGTTGCCTTTAGGCCGCCCGATTCACGCCCACTACCGCCGGGAGGCGCGTAAAGGCGTATGCGGCCCCTGCGGCCAACACACCACACACCAGCCACAAGGCCACAAAGCCGGTTTCCGGATTGGAAAAAGCAGCAACCGTGCGGGTGCCCAATAAGGGCGCTAGGATGTGGGCTGTGGAGTAGGCACCGGCGTACATTCCCAAATAGCGTCCTCGTGCTTGATCCCCGCCGCGTTTGGTGGCGTAGGTCACCATAAAGGGCATGGCCAGAATTTCGGAGAAGGACAACAAGAACATGTTCAGCAGCATCCCAGTTAGCCCGGGTAGTGCCGGCAAAGTCCAAAAGCCCAAGGCCAACACGGCGCAACCGGCGGCAATAACCTTGCGAGGAGCAAAGCGGTCTCCCAACCACTGGACGGTGACCATTTCAAACAAGACCACCACAAAGCCGTTGAATGCAATGATCCAGCCGATTTGATCTTCGGACCAGTGGTGTACGGTTCGGTAGAATAGGGGGAGCGCGCCAATCAATTGAAAGAAAACGGTGGCGTACACCAACACGAGCAAGATAAAACCCAAGAAGGGACCGTCGGACCAAGGGGACTTCCCGGAGGGGTTGGCGGTGGAGGGAACGGTGCCGGGATGCGGCTCCTTGGGGGCGTAAGAACCCCGCCTTCCGCGAAAATAATAGGCCAAAAAGCCGGCCGCAACCAAACACGTGAGGGCGTCGGCATAAAAGAGCCCTTGGTAACTCCACAAGGCAATTGCTCCGGCCAGCGCGGGCCCCACGGTGAAACCGAGGTTTACGGCCATTCGGTTGAGGGAGAAGGCCTTGGTGACTTTGTCTGGGGGAGAAAAAGCGTACACAGCCGCCCCGTTGGCCGGTCTTAAGGTGTCCGCAATGGCTGCGGTGGCAAAGACGCCCACGAACAAGCCCCAAAAAGAAGTGAGGAAGCTCAGGGCAAAAAAGCCCAAGCCCCCGCCCGTCAGGGCGATGTGGGACCAGCCCATTAAAATCAAACCCATATT
>CAYXHJ010000056.1:0-8798 GCA_964464855.1 uncultured Owenweeksia sp.
ACACGGCGTCTTTTCTGCTTTATGCCGTTGTTATTAAAAGTCCCAATAATCTGATCCTGAACATTCCAGCTAATTAGCCAAGGCCTAAATCCGTACCCATGTTGAGAATAATTAAAAACAACATTGCTTATTTCATATAGAGTCAAATCGTATTTAATATTTCTAATGTTTGCATACCGCAACCGGGACTGACTGTTCAACGGAAAAGCTGTATTCGTAGAAGTGCTGGTACGCCATCCGTCTAAATCTTCCAGTCCTCGCCAGTACAACCCTTGCACGCCCTCAAACGTGATCATGGAATCTGGGGTGCCGATGGCCGTGATTTTTTTAGCACCGATGCTCTTGTCGTACTCCACATACACCTGCGTCCCCGGCTTCACAATCAACGTGTCGAAAATGGTGTTCCCCGTCACCACGTAGTACGTATTGGGACGTAAAACGGTGGTTCCTGGGTAAAAACCGGGTTGAAACTCCACCCCGTTTTGTACGCGTAATTCAAAGCCCTTGGAACCGCTGTACGTACCGTCGTTCGTCCAATAATTGACTTTGAATTTAATGCCGCGTCCGTGTGCAATGTTGGAGTCCAGCTTGATCACGAACGGGTAAATGCCCATGCTGGGCACGTTGTTCTGAATCACTGCATATTCGGAAACCGAACCGTAAAAACGCACCGGTTGAATAAAATCCACCAATGTTGTATCCTCCAAGGGATCCAACTCAATGGAGGCCCAAACCGAGTCGTTGTAACCGCCTAAATTCTTCAAGCCAATTACCAATTCCAAGGTTTCGCCCGCGTCCGGAGCGTTGTCCAGATCGCCGTCTAGCGTGTCAACAACTTGGTACGAAACGTAATCCAACTGCGGCGCCAAAACCAACTGAATGGCGTCGAGCAGTTTGATGTTGTTGGTCTGGGAATGAATCAGGTGCAAAAAGGTTTTCTCGTGCGTAAACGTCGGCTTAAACGTTTGCAGCAAGGAAACCGCCCCGGCTACCGCAGGGGCCGCCATGGAGGTCCCCTGTTTCACCGCATAACGTCCGTTGTTGCCCGTGTTTCCGGCGGGAATGGCGGATATGATCTGACTGCCCGGCGCACGTACTTCGTAATTCAGTAAAGAAGGATAGGCGGAAGACAGCGGCCCGTCCTGGTCGTAGTTGGAAAAGCTGGACTTTCCTCCAGACGGTGCCGAAGACTCTACTCCCAATACAAAACTGTACGCAGCTGGATAGAAGGGTTTTGGTGTTTTTCCGTCCGGGCATTTGTACGTGGGATCGGGTATTCCAATGCACAAACCGTTGTTGCCGGCCGCGGCCACCAGAAAGCTGTATGCGTAGGCTACGGCCAAGGCGTTTTGCTCCACCATGGACGACGCTGGGCTTCCCAAAGACATGTTGATCACCGTAGCGCCGTTGTTGGCCGCATACAAAATACCTTGTGCTACCTGGGAAGCGGTTCCGTAACCGCCGGACTGGAGCACTTTTACTCCCATGATCCGCGCACCCGGGCTTACCCCGGCAATGCCTAAATCGTTATCCGTTTCGGCTGCGGCAATGCCCGCGCAATGCGTGCCGTGCGAATTGTCGTCCATGGGATCTCCGTCGTTGTTGATGAAATCCCAACCGTACTTGTCGTCCACAAAACCGTTTTGGTCGTCGTCTACACCGTTGACTCCATTAATTTCGGCCATGTTTTTCCACATCTTGCTCTGCAAGTCCTCGTGAAAACGGTCCACCCCGGTGTCGATGATGGCAATTACTTGAGTGGTGTCCGACTTTGTGGTATCCGCCTGCATCAAGCGTATCACCGTATCCGCTTGGATGGCGGCCAAATTCCATTGTTGGTCGTACAGCGTATCGTTAAACTCCAAGGTGCTGCCGATCGACGACCGATAAAAATTAGGCTCCGCATACACCACGTATTCCGGGCCTAAGGCGCGAAAGGCATCAATCAAATCGAACATTTTGGTTCCTAGGGAATCCGACGCCAACACATAACGGTAAATGTTGGAAAGCTTGGGATACCGCACAAATTCTCCAGCATAGGTGGTAAAGCCGGAGTCCAAAGGAAGTTCAGGAACCGCACGGAATACTTGTTCCCACTGGGCCACTTGGAAATCCGACACCACCGCGTCTACAGCAGCCACACCAATTTTTCCATTGGCTTGAACATTGGGTTGAAGGTGGTCCGCAAACCGAACCAAAACTTCGTTCGGAGCCCACTCCTGGTTCACCGGTTGCTGGGCAAACAAGGACGCCGAAAAGGCGATAAGAAAAAAGGAGAGTACAGATTTGAAACGCATGTTTCGGGGTGTTTGGATTGTCATGTAAAGTTCACCCTCTTTCGGGCCTGAGTACAAATTGTGTACTCATTTGTACTAACTTTCCTGCCGTCATGCCTACTCCGTTAGAAATCAAACCCGAAGAGCTCAAACTGCTGAAAGAATTGGTAGAAACCCAGTTGGGATTTTTACTCAAAGACACGTACGATTGCCAGCGCGCGGCAGAAATAATGAGCCACAGTGGAATAAGCATCAGCTACAACAGCCTGAGGCGCATTTTTGGCTTGGTACCCACCCCGCACAAACCGTCTCGGCACCTGTTGAATAGCCTGTGTCGGTTTGCGTCCATTCCAAGTTGGGAACAGTTCCATGACTACACCCAAAGAAGGGACAACGAAGCGTTCAGCCAAATGCTTCACATTTACTATCGGTATGAATTCTTCGATCCCAGAAAACTAAGACTTTTCATGCCTGCAGACGCTTGGTCGCACTGGGAATTTGTTTTTAAATACCGAAATTTCATAGAGGCTGCCGTCCAAAAAAAAGACCAGGAATTGCTGGACAACCTCCTGCATTTTCCCTTGGATCTGAACGACGTTTCTTTTATTGAAAAACTCTATGTAGCGCTTGAGCCGTTGTACATGGCCTTGCGCGGCAATCCATCCTTTTGGTTGCCGCTGGCGGAACGCTGGATTGACCAAAGTGCTGCCGTCCGCAGAATATTGCTTGAATTTTACGTGGACGAAAACTCCCTCAACCGTTATTACGGGAGCTTAATGTCCCGCGATTATCCGCAAAACAACGACTCCTTCCGTGTTTTTCAGCGACTGATCTTGATTCAAAAAGCCTGGTTCCACGAAAGCCAAGAGCAAGCCTTATCCCTCTGGAAATCCTGGGCACACGCTGAAATAGACTACACCTTTCATCCTATTCCTTGGGCCCGGTATGCCGCGTGGGCCTTGAAAATGGACGGGAATCAAGAGCCCTACCAAAGATTCTGGCGCGAAACCGATAATTTGTGGCAACAATTGGCCTTTGCCAATTTCTTTTTTCGAATCTCTTCCGTTATCGATTATGACCCGCACGACCTCTGGGTGGAACTGCCGGTACGAGCGCTTTCCGTCCCCTTTAAATTGTTTGACACCTCAAACCTTCACGGTTACCTCACCCATTCAGCATGGCGCAAAGCCAAAGAACAAAAATGGACCGAAGTGGAACGTTTATTGAACCAAATTGACATTTACCGAATCGTGAACGACAATTTTGAGTGGTACTACAGTCTGTTTCAAAAAACCCAAGACATGCTTCGGAATCAACTAACGCTTACCGGAGGTAACTACACGTCACCACCCCAATTCCGAACACCCCGCTTCTAAAAAGGACAAATGACCTCCTGTAAGCGCACGTCGTTCCGTAATGGCGGGTAGGTTCCAAAACGATTCCGTCACCGCCATCGGCACCACCGGATCTTCCAACCCAGCCACCACCACCACAGCGAAGGTGTACCCCCTACGGAGCACATCCGTCCGGTCCGGCCGCAGCATCATCCCCTCTTGGGCTGCCAAAATTCCCTGCACCGGCATAGCACGAGCGGCCTCCGCCATAACACCCAATTCTTCTCGCAGTCGATCGACATTTTGGGGTGCCACCAACGCGGGAATGGCCGCATGCAAGTAGCTGGACTTCTCTTTCTTCGCAATTTCCATGGCCCGGCGGCGCAGTGCGCGTCGCTCCTCCGAATCCGCAAACGGATGGGTATTTAGCAATAATACCCCGCGAATTCGATCCGAGACCCGTTCCATCAATGCCAGTGCAATGTACCCGCCCATCGAGTGGCCCGCCATCCGAAAAAACCGAATCCTTTCTGCGCGTAAAACGGCCAAAACAGCATCCGCCTGGTCTTCCATGGTGTGCACGTAGCCGGCACATCCGGACTCCCCATGCCCCAACACATCCACCAGCACCACGCGGTACCGGGACGCCCACTGCTCCGCAAGGGGAACAAAGGCAGCACGGGTTTCCAAAAAACCGGGAATCAACACTACGGCCGGCGCTCCGCGCCGGCCGTAGCAGGAATAAACCACCGTCGCCCCCCGAAAAAGAACAGACCGACGTTCCGTCATCGCGCCGCGCGCGCTTCCGCCATCTGCGCCTCTATCTCATCCACTTCCTTGGGGATTGCACGCGTCAGGTTCAAGTGCCCGTCTTCGGTAATCAGAATATTGTCTTCAATGCGGATGCCCAAACCTTCCTCCGGAATGTAGATGCCCGGTTCCACCGTAAACACCATGCCCACCTGCATCGGCGCCGTCCAAGGGCCGTAGTCGTGCACGTCCAATCCCAGGTAGTGACTGGTTCCGTGCATGAAGTACTTCTTGTAGGCCGGCCACGCGGGATCTTGAGCAGCCACTTGTTCGGCCGTAATCAAGCCCAACTCCAGCAACTCCGCTGTCATGATTTCACCCACCCGAGCGTGGTACTCGTGCAAAAACGTTCCCGGACGCAACAGGGCAATAGCGGCCTTTTGCACGCGCAACACCGCTTCGTACATCTGACGTTGGCGGGGCGTAAATTGACCGTTCACCGGGAAACACCGGGTTACGTCGCAAGCGTAGTTGGCGTACACCGCACCCACGTCAAACAAGACCAAGTCGCCGTCTTCACAGGAGCCGTTGTTCTCGATGTAATGCAGCACGCAAGCATTTGCGCCGCTGCCAATGATGGGCGTGTAGGCAAATCCGTCGGACCGACGGCGCACAAACTCGTGCAAAAACTCCGCTTCCAATTCAAATTCCCATACCCCCGGGCGTAAGAAGCGCAGGACGCGGTCGTAGCCGGCCGCGGTAATGTTGGCGGCCGCTTGCATGGCTTCAACCTCCTCCGGGAGCTTCACCGCACGGAGTGCGTTTAAAAGGGGCGCGGAGCGCTTGTAGGTGTGGTTGGGGTAGGCGGCCCGCAGGGCGGCGTTTTCGCGCTCTCCGCGCACCGCAGGCCCGTCCTTAGACCTGCGCCAGTGCTCGTTCGTCACCTGGTAAACGTTGTCTACATAGGACATCATCTCGTTCATTACCCGATCAAAATCCTGCAGCCAATACACCGTCTTCACGCCTGTTCGCTCTTGCGCCTGCGCTTTGGACAACTTAGCACCCTCCCAGATGGCAATCGTTTCGTTGGTTTCCTTCAGAAACAATACCTCCCGGTGTTCCGGCTTGAAGGCATCGGGGCACACAACCAAAATGCTCTCCTCCTGATCCACTCCGCACATCCAGAACAAATCCGTGGCTTGTTTGAACGGAAAATGTCCGTCCGCACTGGTGGGATACAGATCTGCCGAATAAAAAACGGCCAGGCTGCGCGGCTCCAGGTGCGCTGCAAAACGCTCGCGGTTGCGCACAAAAAGCGACGACGGTAGGGGGTGGTATTTCATGGGAGTTTCTTGCTTAAAAAGTCCTCCAAATCCGCTGGAGCCAGCGCCTTGGCAATAATCTTGTGTTCCTTATCCAAAACCAGAACCGTAGGTGTGGTGGGAATGTGGTAAAAATGCCGGAACGTCACCCGGTCAATAGACGTATCGGAACCGTTGATCCAACCGGGCACGCCCAACATGCCTTTTTTCTCCACGAACGGTTTCCATTCCGTCAACGTAACCTCATTCGTCATGGCCACGGTCTGGAGTCCCTTGGAAGCAAACTTCTTGTGCACTTCCAAAAACTTCGGCATGTTTTCTTGGCAGTGCCCGCAGGTAGCGTCGTAGAAGACCAGCAGCGTGTACGATCCAAGCGCTTCTTTCAACCGATGCGCACTGCCGTCGTAGGCCGTAAAACCAAAGTCCGGCGCCCGCAACCCAATCATATTCATGCCAATATCGTCGGCTTTCTTCAAAATTTTTGCCAGAGCATCCGGCTTCTCCCAAACCGCATAGCCCGTGCGGTAAAATTTATTCACCATCCAAACAAATGCCTTATCGTGCCCCATCAGGTTCGACGTCTCGTATTTGTTGGTCAATAGTGCCACAGCATACTTCTGAGCCGCCGTGTCCTTGGGCAAATCAAAGAAAACAGACAGGGCAGCCACTACCGTATCTGGATCCGGCACGATGGCCTTGTCAAAAAACAACTCGATGGCGGAGTGATAAAAGGGAGACCGAAAATACGCGGGGTCCATCAACGGTAAATCACTCCAATAAGCCACGGCCCAACGCTCAACACCTCCCGGCTCCACCGCCGTACGCGTCCCCATGGGATTCCGCGCCTTCAAAAGCTTCCCCAACCGCGTGTTGGCATTCTCCTGTTCCCAAGCCAGCGTTCGCTCGTTGTACGCCGCTTGAGCCTGCTCCGCTGTAAGCGCGCCACCTTCGTAGTCCCGTTGAATAACCAGCCCGATGTTTTGAAATTCTTGAAACTTTTGGTTTTCCACGTCCCGGAAATCCACAGCGCGCAAAGCGGTATAACTGCCTGCAAATGAAACCGGTGTGCCGCTGTAGTAAAAATCAAAGGCATGAGCGGTATCCAAGAAAAACGTGTAAAAACCCGGTCGCATCTTGCTGCCGCGGTACACAAAGCACCCGTCCTTATCCAACGCAACCGAATCCGCAACCAGCCGTTTGTCGCCAAAATAGTACCCCAGGGCCGCCTTCTTCACCGGCGAACCGGTGATGCAGCCGTGCAATGACTGTGCATTTATACTGCTCATTGTCAGTATTATAACAGCCAAAATGACCGCAGACCATCGAATCGAGCGAAACATTGCATCCATGCCCCTAAAATACGAACAACGGGTTCGTTTGCACCTTACTTTTGCATCCGAAAGAACCCTTAAACAAGACTCCATGGCAACTGGAAAAGGCCTTTTTGGCAGTTCGTTGGCCCGAAAATACTGGATGGCCCTCACCGGACTCTTCCTGTGCAGCTTCCTGGTCATCCATTTGTTGGGCAATTTGCCCCTGATGACGGGCGACCACGAGGCATTCAACCTGTACGCACGCTTCATGACCACCTTTCCGGTGATCAAAGCCGTCAGCTACTTGCTCTACGCCAGCATTTTGCTGCATACCGTGGACGGCCTGATGCTTGCGCGTCAAAATTCCGCTGCCCGTCCGGTGAAATACACCAAGTACAACGGCGCGGCGAACGCCAGCTGGTCCAGCCGCAACATGGCGCTTTTAGGCACCTTCACGTTGGTATTCCTCATCGTACACCTCAAAAGCTTTTGGTTTGAGATGCACTTTGGCAACGTGCCGACGGTCCTCATCGAGGGCGAAGAAGTCAAAGATCTGTACACCTTGACCGTCACAGCATTCGCTCAGTGGTGGTACACGGCGTTCTATGTGCTGGCCATGGCCATGCTCGGTTTCCACCTGTGGCACGGCTTCTCCAGCGCTTTCCAAACGTTGGGCATCAACCATCCCACCTACACCCCCATCATCAAAGGCATCGGCGCATTTTTTGCACTCGTTGTTCCCGGGGTATTTGCCTTGATTCCGATCGTTATTTTCCTCAACTCTTTGGCCGCCTAATCCCATGAAACTGGACGCACGCATTCCCGAAGGCCCCATTGCCGAAAAGTGGACCGAATACAAAGGCCACGTGCCTTTGGTCAGCCCTGCCAACAAACGCCGGATCGACGTCATCGTCGTTGGCACGGGCCTCGCCGGCAGCTCCGCTGCCGCCTCGCTCGCGGAATTGGGCTACAACGTCAAGGCCTTCTGCTTTCAAGACTCACCGCGTCGCGCACACTCCATTGCGGCGCAGGGCGGCATCAACGCCGCTAAAAATTACCAGAACGACGGCGACTCCGTTTTCCGACTGTTCTACGACACGGTCAAAGGTGGCGACTACCGCAGCCGCGAAGCCAACGTGTACCGCTTGGCTGAGGTTTCCGCCAACATCATCGACCAATGTGTGGCTCAAGGCGTTCCCTTCGCCCGTGACTACGGTGGACAATTGGACAACCGCTCCTTTGGTGGGGTACAGGTCAGCCGCACCTTCTACGCCAAAGGTCAAACCGGCCAACAGCTCCTTCTCGGTGCCTACAGCGCCCTTTCGCGCCAAATTGCCAAGGGTCGGGTCAAAATGTACCACCGCCACGAAATGGTGGACGTGGTTACTGTAGACGGAAAAGCCCGCGGCATCATCGCCAAGAACTTGGTAACCGGCAAACTGGAGCGCCACAGCGCCCACGCCGTGCTCCTGTGCACCGGTGGTTACGGCAACGTGTTCTACTTGAGCACCAACGCCATGGGTTCCAACGTTACCGCCGCATGGCGCGCCCACAAAAAAGGGGCCTTTTTTGGCAACCCGTGCTTCACGCAAATCCACCCCACTTGCATTCCGGTCAGCGGCGAACACCAATCCAAGCTGACCCTCATGTCCGAATCCCTTCGGAACGACGGCCGCATCTGGGTACCCCTGCACAAAGAAGACGCACAAGCCATCCGCGAAGGCCGGTTGAAGCCGACGGATCTCCCCGAAGAAAAGCGCGACTACTACTTGGAGCGCCGCTACCCTGCCTTCGGTAATTTGG
>CAYXHJ010000057.1:0-8772 GCA_964464855.1 uncultured Owenweeksia sp.
TAGCTTCTTCGTGGAGCAGGCGAACCAATTCGCCCAAATTGTCTTTGTCGATCAACCGAACGGAAGTGCGTCCCACGGGCTTTTCAAACCGCTGAGACACCACCTGCGCCGCTACCGCGCTGGGGGAAACCACAGCCAAGGGCTTGGTTCGTGCCGCCATGATGCCCCGCATGTTGGGAATGCGCAGTTCGGACTCCTCAACCAGGCCTTTCTTTCCGGCAACGACCAAAGGAAGCGATGCGGTGAGCTTTTCTTTACCGCCGTCGATTTCGCGAAGGACGGTGGCGTTGGCACCCGATACCTCAAGCCCGATGCACGCATTAACAAAGGCAGCGCTCATGCGGTGGGCCAGCAATCCAGGAACGGTTCCCCCATTGTAGTCGATGGATTCAATTCCGCACAGAATCAGTTCATAGGGATTGGCTTGAACGTATTCCGCGATCCATTGCGCCACTTGGTTGCCCGATTCTGGCCGTGCGTCAATGCGTACGGCGTCGTCTGCACCAATGGCCAAAGCCTTGCGCAAGGTGGGTTCTACGCTTGCGTCGCCAACCGTTAATGCCGTAACCTGGCTAGCAACACCGGCCTCTTTCATTTGTAGGGCTCGAGTCAAGCCAAATTCGTCGTGGGGGTTGATGACGAACTGAATGCCTTGCGCGTCCAGCGATGAACCGTCGGCCGTGAACTGGATTTTGGAGGTGGTATCCGGTACGTGGCTGATACAGACCAATATTTTCATGAGCTTCGGATTGAAATTTGAGCCTTTTTTATTCGGCATGCGCCTGAGAATCGCAAAAGTACGGCACGCTTGCCGTATTTTTGCCGACCTTATAGCAAGCGCAACACGATGAGAGTTATTCAATTCCGCGAAGCGGTGGCAGAAGCCATGAGCGAAGAAATGCGCCGCGACGAGAACGTCTATTTGATGGGCGAAGAGGTGGCTGAGTACAACGGCGCCTACAAAGCCTCCAAGGGCATGTTGGACGAGTTTGGACCCAAACGCGTGCTGGACACCCCCATTGCAGAGCTCGGTTTTGCGGGCATTGCTGTGGGTTCTGCCATGAACGGATTGCGTCCGATTGTGGAGTTCATGACTTGGAATTTCTCGTTGGTAGCCATTGACCAAATCATTTCCAACGCAGCAAAAATGCGTCAAATGAGCGGCGGTCAATTCAACATTCCGATTGTATTCCGCGGTCCAACCGCATCCGCCGGTCAGTTGGGCGCCACCCACAGCCAGGCATTCGAGAGTTGGTACGCCAACTGCCCTGGATTGAAGGTAGTGGTACCTTCCACCCCGTACGACCTGAAAGGTTTGCTTAAGTCCGCCATCCGCGACGACGACCCCGTGTTGGTCATGGAGTCCGAACAGATGTACGGCGACAAGGGCGAAGTTCCGGAAGAGGAGTACCTCATTCCCATTGGGGTGGCGGACATCAAACGCCCCGGTACGGACGTAACAATTGTTTCGTTTGGAAAAATCATCAAAGTGGCTTTGGCTGCCGCTGAACAACTGGCAGAGGAAGGAATTTCTTGTGAAGTCATTGACCTGCGCACGGTTCGCCCGATCGACTACGACACGGTGATTGAATCCGTCAAAAAAACCAATCGATTGGTCTGTGTTGAGGAGGCGTGGCCCTTGGGCAGCATTTCAACAGAGATTGCCTACATGGTCCAAAAGCGCGCTTTTGATTACCTGGACGCCCCCGTTCGTCGATTGACCACTGCGGACACCCCAGCGGCCTATGCCCCAACGTTGATGGAGGCTTTCTTGCCTTCTTTGGAGCAAGTAAAAGCCGTCGTTCGTGAAGTTGCTTACCAAAACGCTTAGTAAATAATCACCAAATCATCTGATTTTCAAATTCATACTATGGAAAACATCACAACCCTTATTCCGCTGCTCGGCCTGGTTGGCTTGGTAGTAATGATTGTGAAGGCCCTCTGGGTCAGCAAGCAAGACGCCGGAGACGCCAATATGGTGGAACTGGCTGGTTATATTGCTCGTGGCGCACAGGCATTTTTGCGCGCAGAATGGCGCGTTTTGGCGGTTTTTGTTGCCGTTGCAGCCGTATTGTTGGGCTGGTCTGCTGAGTTGGAAAAGGTTAAAGACCATACGGATTGGGTCATTGCCATTGCGTTTGTCATTGGTGCAGTCTTTTCCGCCTTCGCAGGTTGGATTGGAATGAACATTGCCACCAAAGCCAACGTGCGCACTACCCAAGCCGCACGCACTTCGCTGAAAAAGGCGCTCGCGGTTTCCTTCACGGGCGGTACGGTGATGGGTTTGGGCGTCGCAGGTTTGGCTGTATTGGGTTTAGGTACTTTATACATTGTTTTTGAGGGTATGTACCCCATCGCCCAAGCCTTGGAAGTATTGGCCGGTTTCTCCTTGGGTGCTGAGTCAATAGCTTTGTTTGCGCGTGTGGGCGGTGGTATTTACACCAAAGCGGCTGACGTTGGAGCCGATTTGGTGGGTAAGGTTGAAGCGGGCATCCCCGAAGACGATCCCCGCAACCCAGCAACCATTGCCGACAACGTGGGCGACAACGTGGGCGACGTAGCCGGTATGGGCGCAGACCTGTTTGGTTCGTACGTGGCTACCATGTTGGCCACCATGGTTTTGGGTCGTGAGGTGGTGAGTGCCGATAACTTTGGAGGATTGGCTCCCATTTTGTTGCCCATGATCATCGCTGGTTTGGGCATTCTGTTCTCCATTGCCGGAACGTTTTTTGTGCGCATCAAGGGTGAGGACAGCTCGGTAATGAATGCCCTGAACATGGGGAACTGGAGTTCCATGATTCTGACAGCGATTTCGTCTTATTTCTTGATCGATTGGATGTTGCCCGCAGAAATGACCTTTGCACGCGGTGAAGTCCAAACGGTTATTACTTCGATGAACGTTTTCTGGTCCATCATTCTGGGCTTGGTGGTTGGAACGTTGATGAGCCTAGTGACGGAATACTACACCTCCATGGGACGTCGCCCGGTGGACAGCATTGTGCAGAAGTCCGGCACGGGCCACGGCACGAACGTTATCGGTGGATTGGCCATCGGCATGGAGTCCACCGTTTTGCCAATTTTGATTTTGGCAGGTGGTATTTATGGTGCCTATGCTTTGGCAGGTTTGTACGGTGTAGCGATTGCCGCTGCGGGCATGATGGCCACCACGGCCATGCAATTGGCTATTGATGCTTTTGGTCCCATTGCGGACAACGCAGGCGGTATCGCCGAGATGAACCATTTGCCCGCTGAGGTTCGTGAGCGCACGGACAATTTGGACGCCGTTGGCAATACCACAGCTGCTACGGGTAAGGGATTTGCCATTGCCTCCGCAGCTTTGACGGCTCTTGCTTTGTTTGCGGCCTACGTTGGCTTGGCCGGTATCACGGGAATCGACATCTACAAGGCCGAGGTGTTGGCGATGTTGTTTGTGGGCGCCATGATTCCGTTCTTCTTTAGCTCCTTAGCTATCAGCGCAGTAGGTAAAGCAGCCATGGAAATGGTTAAGGAAGTACGCCGCCAGTTCCGCGAAATTCCAGGTATCATGGAAGGTACTGCCAAGCCGGAGTACGAAAAGTGCGTTGAGATTTCCACACAGGCATCCATCCGTCAGATGATTGCCCCGGGTGCATTGGCACTGTTGTCACCGGTAATCGTCGGTTTTGCCTTTGGCCCAGAAGCCTTGGGTGGCTTGTTGGCCGGCATCACCGTGAGCGGGGTGTTGATGGGCATGTTCCAGAACAACGCCGGCGGTGCTTGGGACAATGCGAAAAAGAGCTTTGAAAAGGGTGTGATGATCGACGGTCAGGCCTTTAAAAAAGGTTCAGAACCGCACAAAGCAGCCGTTACAGGTGACACGGTGGGTGACCCCTTCAAGGATACATCAGGTCCATCCATGAACATCCTGATTAAGTTGACTTCCATCGTTGCATTGGTCATTGCCCCATTCATCAACGAAGGTGCAGCTGGCCACGGTGGCGCAGACTCTTGTCACCACGGCACTGAAATGCACGCTGGCGCAGCAGAAGAAAAATCGTGCTGCGCTCCCAAAGGTGAGGCTGGAGATACCGCTGCTGCCGCAGCCGGCGAGGAGAAGGCGTGCTGTGCAGATAAAAAAGCAGACCAGGGAGCAACCAAAGCTTCTTGCGACCACGGCGACCACGGTGCAGCGCATCACGATGCCCATTGAGTTTGGTTACCGATTAGCGTACCGACGAAAAGGCCCGGGGCATTCGCCCCGGGCCTTTTCATTTTCGGCTTTTTAACTTGGACTTTAGCCGCGCGTTTGGCGCCCAGTTTACTTCAGTACTTCCAAAAGCACAAACGTTCCCGAAATAAGGAGCGTAGACCAAATATTCAACCAAGCACCTTTCCGTGCCATGTAGCCAACGGTAAGTCTGCCCGACGCAAATACCACGGCATTTGGCGGGGTGGCCATGGGGAGCATGAAGGCGCAGCTGGCACCAATTGTGAGCGGTATAGCTAAGGTTTCAAAGGGAATACTTTGTGCCTTGCTGAGTGCCAATACTACGGGCAACAAGGCACTCACTAAGGCCATATTACTGAGCAATTCGGTACTCCAAACGGCAATGGCTGTCACCAAAAAAATCCATGCCCACACCGGTAAGTTCCAACTGTGTAATGCGGTTAAAGCGTCCAACCAACCACTGGCCATCATACCGGAAGCTAAAGCCATGCCTCCCCCAAATAGGAGTAAAATTCCCCATTCGATGCGCAAAGCATCTTCCCAAGACAGCAACCGTTGACCGTATCGATCGGATCCGATGAAAAGAGCCAATGCTCCCAACAGACCAATGTGTTGGTCTTTCAACGTCCATCCCCACGGAGAAAAGAGTGGTTCCAAAAATTGTTGCCCCATCCATGCTGCGGCAACAGTCAAGAAGACCATAGACATTCGTTTTTCGCCGGACGTCCAGGCTTCTGTCTTGGGCCAAACCATGGAGCGCAAATCAATCCGCGGCAGTCCCGATCGCAAGGTAAGGTAGGCGGCCAAAAGGAGGGCCAGCGATACCGGGAAAGCGATGGACGACCATTCCAAAAAAGAAGTTTCTATCCCCAATACGGACGATCGAAATCCCGCGTAAACCAAGTTGGGTGGGGTACCAATCAGAGTACCAATTCCTCCGATGTTGGCCCCCCAAGCCATGCCCAATAAGATGCTTCGCTCCAGAGCGATCGAATCCGACCCATTGGGATCACCGGGCAAATGAGCCACCAACGAAAGGGTTAGCGGAAGCATCATGACGGCGGTGGCGGTATTGCTCATCCACAAACTCAGTCCGTAGGTAGCGGCCATGACGCCGGCCAAAACCCAATCGGTTCGGCTTCCCACCCGACGCAAAATAGCCAAGGCCAATCGGCGGTGCAGTCCGTGTTTTTCGATGCCGCGCGCCAAAAAAAAGCCCCCCATGAATAAAAAAATCAGCGGATTGCTGTAGGACATGGCAAGCGCAGTATCGTCCAGGGTGCCGGAAATGCCAAAGACAACCAAAGGAAGCAACGCCGTTGCGGCCAGCGGTACCGCCTCGGTGAACCACCACAGTAGCATCCACAGAACCAAACCAAAGACGGTATTTTGCGGTCCGGTAAAGTTGGCTTGTTGGGCCAAGATGAACAACAGCGGACCCAGACCGATGGCCGCGGTTTTTAGGGTCCACCGCCTCGGCTGAAATGCGCTCATTTTTACGGAAATCGGGTTAGAAAAGACCGTTTAACTCGGCGTCTACTCGGCTGATGATCTCGCCCAAATCTTCGGCATTTTCCGGAAAGCGGTTGTGGTCCACATCAATTACCAACAATCGGCCCTTATCGTAAGTAGAAATCCAAGCTTCGTAGCGCTCGTTCAATCGCTGCAGGTAATCCAGGCGAATAGAAGTCTCGTACGATCTTCCGCGTTTTTGGATTTGGCCCACCAGTGTAGGTACCGACGCGCGCAAATAAATCAACAAATCGGGCGCTTGAATGAAGCCGTCCATCAACTCAAAGAGAGCAGAATAGTTGTTGAAATCGCGGGACGTCATCAGGCCCATGGCGTGCAAATTGGGCGCAAAAATGTAGGCATCTTCGTAAATGGTGCGGTCCTGTGCAACGTTTCGGTTGTTCCGACGAATGTCCACCACTTGACGGAATCGACTGTTCAAAAAGTAGATTTGAAGATTGAAGGACCAACGCTGCATTTCTGCGTAAAAATCGTCCAAGTAGGGATTTTCATCCACGTCTTCAAAGTGCGCTTCCCAACCGTAGTGACGGGACAGCAACTCGGTCAAGGTTGTTTTTCCCGACCCAATATTTCCGGCAATGGCTATGTGCATAGACCAAAGATAGTCCTTATTCCCGGAAGCGATTGCGGAGCTCCAAAAGGGATTCCAGGTGCGTTCGATCGTTCCAGAGGCGAGGAACTTTATTTTGGCCACCCAACTTGCCTTTTTCGCGCATCCAACGTTCAAACAAACCTGTGGGGGCCACATGAACCCGGGGAGGCGCCAAAATAAGATCGTCGGTTCTCTTCGCGTCGTAGTCTGAATTCAGTTCGCGCAGGGAGCGATCCAAGGTTAGCGTAAAGCCTTCAACGGATTGTGGTGCCCGGTGAAATTCCACAAGCCATTCGTGACCACCGTTCCCGGACGAACTGTGCCAAGGGGCTGCCGTGTAGTCCGATAGGGTTGCATTCCATTCGGAGCAGGCACGAGCCATGGCCTTCTCGGCATTGTCTAAAATCACCTCCTCACCGAATGCATTGATGTACAACCGTGTTCGGCCGGCAAATTCAATGCGGTAGGGGGCTGTGGACACAAATCGTACGGTATCTCCAGGAAGATAGCGCCACAATCCGCCCGCCGTGCTGATCACCACAGCGTACGTTTCGCCAACCTCTACATCGCGCAATCCCACGGCTGTAGAGTCGGTTCCGCGGTAGGCACTCATGGGAATAAATTCAAAGTAGACGCCGCGATTGGTCAACAGGGCCATTCCCGGGATTTCCGAGCGATCCTGAACCGCAAAGTACCCCTCCGTGGCGTTGTAGCTCTCCAAATAGTGCATTTGCTTACCCGGAAAAAGCGCTTCAAAACTGGCCCGATAGGGTGCTAGGTTCATCGCTCCATGGGCAAACAACTCCAGGTTGGGCCACAATTGATGCAAGTCTTCCACTCCTGCCTTTTCACGCACCCTTCTGAGGAGCAATAAGAGCCAAGACGGTACCCCAAAAAGGGAGGTAATGTTTTCGTGCAGGACTTCGTCTACCGTCCGCTCCATTTTTAGGTCCCAATCTTCCAGAAGAGCTACTTTCACTGGAGGCGCGGACCTCCATTTCGCCCAGAAGGGTAAATTTTCAGTCAAAATAGCGGAAAGGTCCCCCATTCGGATGGGGAACTCCGGGTGCAATTGCACACTACCGGCCAAGCGGAGGGACTTGCCCTCGAATAATTTTGATTGCGGCGACCATTGTTGGTACATCGCCAATAAATCATGACCGGCAGCGTAGTGATTGCGCTTTAGGCTGTCGGGCGTAATGGGTATGAATTTGCTTCGTGTGCTGGTGGTCCCGCTGCTCTTTGCGAACCACTCAACGGTTCCAGGCCAAAGTCGGTCCGGAGCACCGCCCATTGCATCCTCAATGAACGGAAGCAACTGATCGTACTCGACCAACGGAACCTCTTGCCGCCAAGCATCTTCGGTTTGGATTTTGTCAAAGCCGTGCAGCGCACCGTAGATGGACTGAGCCCCCCGGTCCAAGAGCCATCGAAACTCAAGGTACTGATGCTGCAACGGTTCCTGAAAAGCGCGGTTCAACGTGGGGTTCCGTCGGCTCAATGACCAAAAGAGCGCGCGGTTGATGGACGAGAGGAACACGGGTTGCCGTACTTTTATTGCCTGCAAGGTACAAAACCCAATGAACCCACTCTTTCTCCTCAAAAAAATGCGCGCCGTGCGGGAAGCAGGCCGAGCGCATTACTATTTGGATGCTGGCTCCATGCCGATTGCAGTTCATGCTGCGGTGGGTAAAGAACTCAGCTTGGAAGCAACGGGAAAACGAGTGTGCAACGGTTGCCAGAAGGAGGTGGAGGAGTTGTTTCGCATGGGATATTGCCGTCCCTGTTTTTTCACCCATCCTGCGGCGGGCGCCAGTTTGGTGAGTCCGGAAAAAAGCACGGCACACTTGGGCATTGAAGATCGCGATTTGGCCTACGAACAAGCCCTGCAGCTCCAGCCCCACGTGGTGTACCTCGCCCATACAGGGGCTGTGAAAGTGGGCGTAACCCGTGCCGAGCAAAGAGAAACCCGTTGGCTGGACCAAGGCGCGACAGAGGCTATTGTTTTGGCCAAAACCACCAATAGATACGAGGCTGGAGTTCTCGAAGTGCATTTGAAAAACTTTTTTCCAGACAAAACCCAATGGCAATCGCTGGTTAAAGGAGAAACTCCCACCGGGATTGGGACAGACTGGGCCGCTGAGCGCGCCAAAGCTCTGGCTAATTTTCATCCGGAATGGATGCAGTGGATTCAGGAAATGGAAGAGCCTTGGCGCGTGGACTATCCGGTGGTTCAGTATGCCCGCAAACCCAGCTACCTTTCCTTGGAGAAGACCCCGTCTTTTACCGGCCGACTGTCCGGAATACGCGGCCAGTATTTAATTTTCGAAGACGGACGGGTATTCAACGTTCGGGGCCACGAGGGACACGAAGTTCGCCTGCGCATTCGTTCCTAATCGCTATACGTTCCCATCCAAAAATGGGGTTCTATTCGGAGGCC